>DPKY01000103.1 GCA_003542275.1 Methylococcaceae bacterium
CAAGGTTTAGAAAAACTCGCGCAGTCATTTTTAGAGGTAGACGCGATTATTCACCGTTTAGCCCGTCGTTATGACGATGTGTTCTTAGAGCAATTCTGCACAATCGCCCCCTTAAACGACAGCATTAAAGCGTCTAAATCGGCCATGCAAGCGTGGCTTGATGACATTGAAGCGCGATTAAAACAAGCCGATGACTTGGCCGTGTTTAGCTGTGAGCTTGACTACCATAGCGCAGAGGATTTTAGAATCATGGTGACCAAGCGCCGGCACGGCACGAGTAAACTCTTTGTCTTGCCAACGCTTTTTTTCAATAGCGCCGATTATCAACGTATTGGCAATTACTATAACGAGACCGCTGGAATGTTTAACGCTGAATCGGTCATGAAGATGGGTGAGCGTGAGCAATTCGTTGACAATTTTAAACAAGCCTTTGAATGGATGATGCGCGAAATTAAGAAAGGACAAACTATTCAGCGCTACAAAGGGCTTGGCGAAATGAATCCTGATCAATTGTGGGAAACGACGCTGGATAGTCAAAATCGTCGTTTGTTGCAAGTACGCATTGAGGATGCGATTGCTGCCGATGACATTTTCACTACGCTCATGGGCGATGTGGTTGAACCACGTCGTGATTTTATTGTCAAACACGCGCTTGATGTATCAAATCTGGACGTTTAATCATGCTCACCTACCCTGCTATTGATCCTGTTGCGTTATCGATTGGTTTTATCCACATTCACTGGTACGGCATCATGTACCTAATTGGTTTTGCGGCAGTGTTAATACTTGGACAGCAACGTGCCAAACAAGCATGGTCACCTATTCAACCCGACGCTGTCGAAGATTTAGTGACGTATGGCGCGATGGGGGTGATTTTAGGGGGACGGATTGGCTATATTTTATTTTACAATTTTAGTGAATTTTTAAGTAATCCCTTGATTTTATTTAAAATTTGGCAAGGGGGAATGTCCTTTCATGGCGGGATGCTGGGCGTTTTTGCGGCAATGACATGGTTTGCTAAAAAACAAGGCTGTACGCTTTGGCAACTCACGGATTTTATTGCACCGATGGCACCTATTGGACTTGGGGCGGGGCGCATTGGTAATTTTATCAATTCTGAGCTGTGGGGGCGACCAACCGACGTGCCTTGGGCAATGATTTTCCCTAATGGCGGGCCCCTTGCACGCCATCCTTCACAGCTTTACGAGGCGTTTTTGGAAGGTGTCGTGCTGTTTTTGTTGCTTTGGTGTTATACACAAAAGCAACGTCCTGTGATGGCCGCGACAGGGCTTTCGGTTGCGTTTTATGGTGTTTTTCGTTTTTTTATTGAATTTTTTAGAATGCCCGATGCACAATTGGGTTATTTAGCACTCGACTGGGTGACGATGGGGCAGGTCTTATCTACGCCCATGATCATTGTTGGGACAGGGCTTGTTATCTTCGCTTACAAAACGCCGCACCGCGCATGAAAAACTATCTTGAGTTACTCGACACGCTGTTAAGTGACGGCACGCAAAAAGGTGACCGAACAGGCCATGGCACGTTATCTGTATTTGGTTATCAAATGCGTTTTGATTTGGCTGCTGGATTTCCGCTGGTGACGACAAAAAAAATCCATTTAAAATCGATTATTCATGAATTACTGTGGTTTTTAAACGGTGATACCAACAATCACTCACTTGAAGCGCATGGTGTGTCGATTTGGCGTGAATGGGCAGATGAGCGGGGAGAATTGGGCGGTATTTACGGTAAACAATGGCGGTCGTGGGTGTGTCCAACGGGTGAAACGATTGACCAGATTGCGCAGGTTGTTGCGCAAATTAAACATAACCCAAACAGTCGACGCCTCGTTGTGAGCGCGTGGAATGTTGCCGAATTACCCGATGAAACGCTCAGTCCTCAAGCCAATGTTGCGCAAGGAAAGATGGCGCTTGCACCGTGTCATGCGTTTTTTCAATTTTATGTAGCCAATGGAAAACTCTCTTGTCAGCTCTATCACCGCAGTTGTGACACGTTTATTGGCTTACCGTTCAATATTGCCAGCTATTCCCTGCTAACGATGATGATTGCCCAGCAATGTGACTTAGCATTGGGGGAATTTGTGTGGACAGGTGGCGATGTGCATTTGTATTTGCATCATCAAGACCAAGCCAAGCAACAACTTGCCCGCACGCCTCATGTCTTGCCAACGATGAATATCACACGCAAGCCGGCGTCTATTTTTGATTATCGTTATGATGATTTTGAATTAATAGGCTATGATGCCGATACACATATTTTTGCCCCTATTGCGATTTAAGAGGTGTATTTGTGACGTATTTTGACTTTCGCCGTGTGAGTATTTTCTTTTTGTTGCTTCTCCTTTCGGGGTGCGCTTCAGAGCCTGTTATTCGCCCAAGTAAACCCTCGCCAGCGGATACGGGAAAAATACCCAGTTACAGTCAAGCACGTCCTATTGTTGGGGTATATGCCAATGTGCCGGCTGTAAACGAATTTGTCGCACACATGGTGCATGACTACGGTTTTTCAGAAGATTATTTAAACGCTTTATTCTCTCAAGCCAATAAATTAGACAGCGTATTGCGTCTTGAAGTCGATCCTTTCGTGCCGCCTAAACCCAAATATCAAGGCCCTATTTCAACCGAACCCGCTATTCCTCCCAAACCCACACCAACGCCCGGCTGGGGGACGTATCGTCGGCAATTTATTGATGAAACACACATCAATAACGGTGTGCGATTCTGGCAAGAAAATGAAGCGGCGTTGCAACGTGCGGCGGCCACTTATCACGTAGACCCTGAATACATTGTCGGTATTATTGGCGTGGAAACGTATTTTGGGCGCAATGTTGGCAAAACCAACACGTTTGATGCGTTGAGTACGCTTGCCTTTTTTACGGTGCGTCGCGCAGAATATTTCACCAAAGAATTAGAAAATTTTTTATTGATGACGCAAGAGGAGCGTTGCGAGCCACGCAAAATTGTTGGGTCATGGGCGGGAGCGATGGGGTTGGGGCAATTTATGCCAAAAAGTTTCCGCAAATTAGCCGTCGATTTCAATGGTGATGGCAAACGGGATTTATGGAATTCAGAAGACGCCATCGGTAGCGTCGCACATTATTTTAGTACGTCAGGCTGGAAATTTAATCAACTCGTCGCAACGCCGGCAAATAGCAGCGCTCTTAGCGGCGATTACGTTATTTTAGGCACTGAAAACGGCAATGAATTTTGGACGGTAGGCGATAATTTTAAAACAATCAAAAAGTACAACAGTAGCAATAAATACGCTATGGCGGTTCATCAACTCGGTCAAACGATAAAACAGCGTTATTTAATGCGAAAGTAATTTCCCCTTCCCTTTTTTTAGACAGTATTTTTAGAGACAATTTATGGCATTGTATTGTGGAATTGTTGGTTTACCCAATGTAGGTAAATCAACATTGTTTAACGCGCTGACCAAAGCGAAAATCGCAGCAGAAAATTACCCTTTTTGCACCATTGATCCCAATGTGGGGGTAGTGGCTGTGCCAGATCGTCGTCTTGATGCGTTAGCTGAGATTGTTAAGCCCGAGCGCGTGTTGCCTACGACCATTGAATTTGTGGACATTGCGGGCCTTGTGGCGGGAGCGTCAAAAGGTGAAGGCCTAGGAAATAAGTTTTTAGCCAATATTCGTGAAACGGACGCGATTGCTCATGTTGTACGGTGCTTTCAAGACGATAATGTCGTGCACGTTGCGGGTAAAGTTGACCCATTGCACGATATTGAAGTCATCAATACGGAATTGGCGTTGGCTGACATGGCTTCAGTTGAAAAAGCCTTACTCAAATCTGCCAAAATTGCGCGTACAGGCAATAAAGAAGAACAAGCCCGAAAAGAGGTTTTAGAGCGCGTGTTAAAACAATTAGACGCAGGTGAGCCTGCTCGAGCGCTTGCCTTGAGCGATGATGAGAAAGCATTGATTCGTGATTTGTGTTTAATGACGCTCAAACCGACGATGTATATTGCCAATGTGCAAGATGATGGGTTTGAAAATAACCCCTTACTGGCAGGTGTTCAGGCGTTAGCGCAAAAAGAAGGGGCACGCGTCGTGCCGATTTGCGCGGCGATTGAAGCGGAAATTGCCCAGCTTGATGACGATGAGAAACAAGAGTTTTTAGAGGATTTAGGCATGGAAGAAGCGGGACTTGATCGCGTGGTGCGTGCGGGGTATGAATTGCTAAATTTAGCGACGTATTTTACCGCAGGTGTTAAAGAAGTACGTGCCTGGACAATTCCTGTCGGGGCCAGTGCACCGCAAGCCGCTGGCGTCATTCATAGCGATTTTGAGCGGGGCTTTATTCGCGCAGAAGTGATTTCTTATGACGATTTTATTGCCTTTAAAGGCGAACAAGGCGCAAAAGATGCCGGTAAATGGCGCCTTGAAGGCAAAGAATATGTCGTCAAAGACGGTGATGTGGTGCATTTCCGATTCAACGTCTAAGATTCCATTAGACTATTCAGGCGGTAGTTAGGTCAATCTGCGGGGTGACTTCCACGTTGCCGGTAGCCGTTTTGAACACTTTGCCTGTGAAGAAGACTTTATCTGCCACTTTCGGACGGGGAGGATGTCAATCATTGAGTCAATCCGTGTCTTTGGGCGCGTGCTTGAGCTCAGCAAACTTAGCGGCCATGGTGGGGTTGCCCCGGGTCAGTTTTTTGATGGTCACGTCCTGTGCTTTGTCGTTAGCCAAGCGCAGGTTACGGTCGGTACCCAGCAGAGCGTCTTTGGTTTTTTGCAGGTGTATGATCGACTTGTCGATTTCTTCAATCGCTTTTTCAAAGTTTCTTGATGCCAAGTCGTAGTTTCTGGCGAAGGCCCCTTTAAAGCTCTCTAACTGGTTTTCAAAGTTAGTGATGTCGATGTTCTGCGATTTCACCAAGGCGAGTTCGGCCTTGTACTTGAGCGAGTTCAGCGCGGCATTGCGCAGCAGCGTGATGATGGGAATGAAAAATTGTGGACGCACCACATACATTTATGGGTAGCGGTACGACACATCCACGATGCCGGAATTGTAGAGCTCACTCTCCGATTCTATGAGAGATACCAGCACGGCGTATTCGCAGCCCTTTTCGGTGCGATCTTTGTCTAGCTCTTTGAAGAAATCCTCGTTCTTTTTCTTAGTGGTGGTCGTGTCGCTTTCATTCTTCATCTCGAACATGATTGAAACGATCTCGGTGCCAGACTCATCCGAATCACGGAAGATATAGTCACCTTTACTCCCAGACCGGGCATCGTTATCCTTCTCGAAATAGGCTCTCGGGAATGCGGTTGCTCTGATCCGGTTGAATTCAGTCTCACAATGCTGCTCAAGCGTTTCACCTACCATCTTGGTTGAAAGCTTGGCTTTCATATCTTTGAGGCGTTCAATCGCGTCATCCCGGTCCTTGATCTGAGTTTCATACTTATCCTTGAGAGACCTTTCAGAAAGCTGCTTCTCAAGCTCAGAACGTTCAAGACCCGCGCGAAGATCATTGCGCTCTTTCTCGATATGGCTCACCGCCTCGGTAATGGCCAGCTTTTTAGCCACCTCAATGGCATCCAGCTTTGCTAAAAGCACCTGAACTTCGGCATCCTTAGAAGACAAAGCCTGCTGCAACTGGCCGGAAACTTCGCTCCTGGCCAGCTCAACGGCACTCTTCTTCTCCATTTCCGCGAACTCGAGTCGTTCTTTCAGTTGCTTATCGAATTCATTATCGCGAACCTGCTTCAGGATATCGGCATAGCCAGCCTCATCGATCTTGAATGCTTTATGACAATGAGGGCAAATAATCTCGTTCATATCTAATGCTTCCTTTAATACGTTAATTGCCACGCAACTTAAGCGGCTTGCCTCTCA
>DPKY01000172.1 GCA_003542275.1 Methylococcaceae bacterium
CTTGATCGCCTTTAGGCCCTTGGTCACCTTGATCGCCTTTAGGTCCTTGTGCACCCGGTGCACCTTGTGCACCTTTGTAACCCACGTCGCCTTTAGGCCCTGCTGGGCCAGCGGGCCCCTCGTTGGCAATGACTCTGTCTATCCAACTGTACACACGCTTCACAAGCAAATCATCATCGTGCAGAAATTGATGACCTTCATTTTCAAGTTTGACTTGGCGATAAGTGACATTTTTTTTGCCCGCTACTTGACGATCACGGGCGCTACGCACAACGTCGGGAATATCGAGTTCGGCGTAAATATCCAGTGTTGGTAAATTAAATTTGGTAATAAACGGTAGCGGGTCAATGTTTTCGGTGACAGGCAAACTAATCAGTACGACGCCATTCACATCAATAGATTTATCCGCCAGTGAATAGGTTGCCATCAACGCACCGAGGCCATAGCCAACAATCACCACTTTTTCCGCTCTCTCGGACTTAGCAAACTTAATGGCGGCCATGATCCGCTGCTTGGCTTCGGGAAATAAATCATAATAATCCCCCATCGACGCGCCAGACTCGCGTAGCGGCATCTGCACAGACAGCGACGCCCAGTGATGGTTGGGCAGAAAATGACGCAATTTTTTGATCACCAACTCTTGATCAGGATTACCGCCAATATCATGAAGAAGAATGATAAAGCCCTGACGATCAGTGGTTGGTGTATCAGTGTATAAGCTTAAAAATTTCTTTTCAGCCGATTGCAACCAAACGACATTGCCCACCTTTAAGGTTTTTTGAATGTCGCCGGCAAAATCCGCTTCACGTTTCTCATCGCTTGCAATGGACGGCAGAGCGCTACACAAACAGAGTGTTAAGCTAACTTGCGCTAATCTTTTGATGAGCATATACGAGGAATTTCCTGTGATTTGTGACTAATGACACGGTTCACCCAGCTGTAAATGCGTTTTACAAGCAGTCCATTATCGTTGAGATACAAATGACCTTCATTGTCGAGTTTAATTTGTCGATATTGCGATTTTAATTTGCCAATCGTGTGCCGCTCTTTTGCCCCAGAGACAACGTCAGGTGAGTCAAGTTCACCGTAAATGTCGAGCATGGGCAAGGTGAGTGAAGCAATAAAGGGCAAGGTTTGCGCGTAGGTTTCACCCAAATCAGACGAGGATAAACTAATGGTCACAAGGCCATTTACATGGGTACTCTTTTCTTGCAGGGCGGCCGTTGCCATAAGTGCCCCCAAGCCATAACCAATAATCACCACTTTTTCTGCCTTTTGCGCTTTTGCAAAGTCAATAGCGGCAAAGAGGCGCTCTTTTGATTCGGGAAATAAACCGTAATAGTCTTCTATTTTAGCACCTTCTTCGCGTAAAGGCATTTGGATTGATAGGGTAGACCAGTGGTGTTCGGGGAAAAAAGTGCGCAGACGCTCAATAATTTTGGCTTGATTAGGATGGGCGCCCATATCGTGCAATAAAATCACAACGCCTTCAGGCGAATTGCTCGCCACTTCGGTATACAAACTCAAAAACGCTTTATCTTGTGCTTGTAGCCAAACCACGCGACCACTGCTGAGGTCTTTTTGGACATCCAGTGCAAATTCGGCCTCTCGTTTATCATCACTTGCAACACAAGTCAGCGCACTGCATAAGCACACTGTGAGGCTAAGTTGAGCGAGTTTTTTGATGAGCATAAACGAAAGGCGTTCCTTATGAGCGTTAATTACATTTTGTACGTAATCTCACGATTACTTGTGTGATCTTCTGTTGACTTGATGTCAGTTCTGGGCTTGCCTTGGTGCATACGCTCTCTGTCATACTTTGCCATCATTTCTTCCCATGTTTTGTATTGTTGGTATTGTGCAAAGCCTTCATTTTTTCGTTGTTGATAGATTTCTCTCCCCATACTAATAATATCTTGGGGGAGTTTATTATCAATGGCACTTAAAAATTCGTCATCACTTTTTTTCGCATCGCGTATCATCCAAAATGACATCTCATATTCTGTACGAATATCTTCTGGAAGTCGATTTTTAATCATTTTAACCGATCTATAAGCGGTTTTTTCATTGTGTGCATTGATTTTTTGACCATTGCCGCAAGCACTTAACATCGCGCAACTTAATGCAAAGACAATCAGTGGTAATTTTTTCATTGTCATAACCTTAAAAATAAATTGGGAAGGATGATAACGCTATTTTTCTACAAACAAAGTAAAATGCACGGTTATTATAAACCCAAGATATTTTTTTTATGCTGGAATTTGTTTCACTTCTTCTACAACGCTATCAAAATGTGCTAAAAACCACGCTGCCAAGTGATGTTAACTACGCGTATCAGCAACGCGTTGAGCAACTCATTCTCGCGCAGGCGTTTCTCACCAAAGGCCGCCATCTCAATGCGTTGCCTTTGCAAATTGCCGTGATTGGGCCCACGCAAGCGGGTAAAAGTTCACTGGTCAACGTTTTGTTGCAATCGTCTCTTGCTGGCGTGAGTCCACTGGCGGGTTACACCGTTCACCCCCAAGGTTTTTGCCATGCGATAGACGAGCGAAACAGTGAGCCGTTAGCGGCGTATTTTGCGCCTTTTGTGCGTAGTCTACCTAAGCAATTAAATAAATCAAATTATGCGTGTTATACCTTAACGCAAAATATCACCTTATCACCGTATTTGCCACCAGCTATTTTGTGGGATACGCCCGATTTTGATTCGATTGATTCGCGTGTTTATCGTGAAGGCGTATTAAAAACGATGGCACTAGCGGACATCATTATTTTGGTGGTCAGTAAAGAAAAGTATGCGGATCAATCTGTCTGGGAGATGATGAAGTGTCTTGAGCCGCTACGCCAGCCGACGATTATTTGCGTGAATAAACTCAATGACGAGGCGGAGTCGATTATTTTGCCGTCGCTTCAAGAAAAATGGCATGATGTGCGACGGGATCATTTTCCGCAAGTCTTGCCGCTATATTATCAAAAAAAGACGCAATTACCCGACATCGCCCCCGACCAGCAGCAGGTGCTACACGCGCTTGTCAAAAAAGTCCAACGTGAAAAGCAAGCAACGCGAGAGCAAAAATTACTCCAAACGCATTGGCTGTCGTGGACAGCGCCGCTGCGCGACGAGCATCTTATTCACGCGGCATGGCAACAGCTTGTGGATGAGACGATTGCGCACACGTTGCGTGACTATGAGCGTGATTATCTCAACCATCCGCGCCATTACGATACATTTCAGCAAGCCATTGTTCAACTTGTGCTATTACTGGAAATTCGTGGCGTGTCGCAGGTGATGGTCAGCGCCCGCAAAGCGCTACTTTATCCCTTTAAAAAGCTGGGGCAACTGCGGCGTGATCGCGGACGTTTTGCAAGCGATACGCAGGAAATCGTGGTGTTAAAACAGTTAATTGAGCATACACTCACCCAATTAGCGCATGAATTGCTTGATAAAAACACGCACCCGCTCTGGCATGAGGTGCGTTTGCAACTGCGCAATCACCATGCACTGGCAACAAAAAACGGCTTTCACGCCGCGCAAGCCTATTGCGAAGCGTTTGAGCAAGATATTGAACAGGCCGCGCAGCAGTTATATCATCAACTCCAAGCACAGCCGCTATTGTTAAATTCTTTGCGGGCAACGCGGGTGGTGGCTGACGTAGCTGTTTTGGCGCTCACGTTTTACACAGGCGGCATTGGTCTGCATGACTTAGTGATTGCGCCAGCGATGTTAATGCTGACGCAATTTCTTACCGAAAGTACCTTGGGTGGTTATATGCGAAACATTGAATCGGCGCTCAAAAAACAGCAACTGGCCGCCGTCAAAACACATATTTTTGCGCCACTCGCACAGACGTTGCACAACTTGCCCGAGCACATAAACAGTAATCATTATTTTGCGATTTCCGCTCAGCAACTTGCCGACGCTCAAACACAACTCAACGACGGAAAACCTCATGGTCTGCGATTACTCTAATTTACGCGGTCGCGCCCTTGATTGGGCATTGCAAGCCCACTCACAGCAGTGGATTAGCCAGCAAACACGCCTTGCGCTTGAAACGTGTGAAGCGTTAAGTCAAGCGCCTCCTGCGCCTCATCGCCCGCTATTTGTGGCGTTTATGGGCGGCACAGGCGTGGGCAAGAGTTCACTGCTCAATCGCTTGGCGGGGCGTCCTATTGCCAAATCGGGCATCGCGCGGCCCACCTCGCGTGAAGTGACGGTGTTTTATCATCGTGACATTGATTTACCCGAACTTCCCCTGCAAGGCGTGACGCTCGCTCCCCACGATGACGCGGCGCAAAAGCGCATGGTGTGGATTGATATGCCCGATTTTGATAGCACGGACGCCGCCAATAAAGCGCTGGTGTTGCAGTGGCTTCCCCATATTGACGTGTTACTTTATGTGGTGAGTCCTGAGCGTTATCGTGATGAAAAAGCGTGGCAATTATTGCTCGCCCAAGGGACGCGCCATGCGTGGGTATTTGTAATGAATCAATGGGATATGGGCTTGCCTGCGCAAGCCGATGATTTTGTACATCAACTCGCGCTTGCTGGTTTTGAGGCGCCGTTGATATTTAAAACCAGCTGCACACAAGCCCTTGACGAAGATGAATTTGCATTATTGACGCACACGCTACACGAACTGGCGACGCAAAAAACCGGTGAACAGTTGTATTATCATAGCCAAAAAGCACGAATTAACGCGTTGAAAAGACAGCTTGAAAAAGCCTTGGCGGAGGTGGGTGAGATGACAGTCAGTGATGCCTTGCCTGTCCATTGGACAAAACATCATCACGTTTTTGCCAAACAGCTTCGGCAAGGCGTGGCATGGAAATTTCCCGCATTGACGGCGCAATTTGCCGCGCAGGCCAGTGAGGTGCAGGCAACATCTGTTGAACTCAATCTCTGGGACGCTTGGGCGCAAAGTCGTTTTGATGACGTACTCAACGAAACCGTGCTTTATGCCCGCCATAAACAGCTTCCAAGCGGCCCACTTGACTTTCAGTTGCGTGCTGTTCGCGCCAACGCCCGTAAAATATTGCACGACGCTGTGGAATGGGAAATACGTGAGGCGCTGGCAAAACGCGGTACATGGCTTGCGCGAGCCTTACTCAAAGCAGTAGGCGCAGCGGAAGTGATATTGCCGCTTGCCGCCATGGGGTGGGTGGGCTATCAGGTCGTTGACGGGTATTACCAAAGCAATCAAACGCATTTGCATTATTTGAGTGTTGACTTTGCGGTGCATAGCGTACTGGTGATGGGCTTGTCTTGGTTAGTGCCTTTTTTTATTCTTAAAAAATGCCAACCGTCATTGGAAAAAAGTGCCTTGCGGGGGATAAATAAGGGCATAACGCGCGGCCTTTCGGCGTTAAACATGGCAGTGATGAGCGCGATGTCTGCGTTTTTTACGCAACAACAACAGCAACACAAAGCCCTCACGCAATTCGTAAGTGACTGCGACGCACTTTCCGCCCAGCCGCTCAGCGTGGAGGCAAACAGTCCGCTTGCA
This sequence comes from Methylococcaceae bacterium, assembly GCA_003542275.1. Taxonomy (GTDB): domain Bacteria; phylum Pseudomonadota; class Gammaproteobacteria; order Methylococcales; family Methylomonadaceae; genus UBA10906. The sequence goes on from DPKY01000172.1 coordinate 5,505, forward strand.
CGTATGTTGATTTTTGAGCGTGAGTAACGAAAACAACGTGTCCTTGGCTTACTGCAGAAGTTAAATGACAGACAGCAGGCGGTTTTTGTGACAACCTATTTTTTTCTTTGAGTGTTGAGTACCGTGAAAATAAAAAATCCTCAGTATTTCGTTGGCATTGATTTGGGTACCACCCACACGGTTGTGGCATACGCACCGATTTCAGCGCCGCAATCCATTACGCTATTTCACATTGAACAATTGGTTGATGTGGGACAAGTCGCTGCGCGTCCTTTGTTACCGTCGGTGCGCTATCATCCTGCCGAAGGTGAAGTGGCGCTAAACAGTTTAGCCTTTACCGCCAGTGACCAGGCGATTTTAGGGGAGGCTGCCCGCGTTTTGGGGGCCAAAACGAAAGGGCGTTTTGTGACCAGTGCAAAAAGTTGGCTCTCTCACCCTTTTGTGGATCAGTGCGCAGCAATTTTGCCTTGGGGCAGCAGTGATGACGTAGCCAAAGTATCACCTTTGGAGGCAAGTGCGAGTTATCTCGCACACATTCGCGCTGTTTGGCGACATCAATTCCCTGATGCGCCGCTTGAACATCAAGAGGTGGTGATTACCGTGCCCGCTTCGTTTGATGAGGGGGCGCGTTCATTAACCGTTGAGGCGGCAAAGATGGCCGGTTTGTCCTCCATTCGTCTTCTCGAAGAGCCGCAGGCGGTGTGTTATGACTGGCTCAGAGCGAATGCGGCGCAATTGAGTGAAAAATTAGCCTCAGTGCGTTTATTGCTCGTGTGCGATGTAGGTGGCGGTACGACGGATTTGACGCTCATTAGCGTCAAGCCAGGGGAGGGCGACAAGGAACCTACACTTACCCGTATTGGTGTGGGTGACCATCTTATGTTAGGTGGCGATAATGTTGATTTAGCCCTGGCTCATACCGTTGAAGCCCGCTTGATCGCACAAGATGCCACGCAAAAGCGTTTATCTGTTGCAGAACTTTCCCAATTACTCGAACAATGTCGACAAGCAAAAGAACGCTTGCTCGCTGATGATGCGCCTGAATCGGTGAAGATTACGCTCCTTGCAAGTGGGGCAAAATTATTGGGGGGAACACGCGCCACCACGCTAACGCGAGAAGAAGTGCGTACGATTGCGTTAGATGGTTTTTTTCCGTTGTCTGCCCGCGATGAAGTACCCGATAAAAAACGCAGTGGCGTCGTGGAATTTGGTTTGCCTTATGCGAGCGAGCCGGCCGTGAGTAAACATATCGCCGCTTTTTTAAAATTACACGCCCACGCCGCCGCTCAAGCGTTGGGCAATACGAAAGAGGCGATTGTACCCGATGCACTGTTGCTTAACGGTGGGGTGTTTCGCAGTCAGCCCGTGACGCAACGTGCCGTTGCGTTGCTGGCTTCATGGCGTGATACGCCGCCCATTTTGCTGGAAAATCAACATCCTGAATTGGCCGTTGCGTTTGGTGCGGTTAGCTATGCTGCTGCACGGCGCGAGAAAAAATTAAAAATTGGCGGTGGCGCGGCGCGAAGTTATTTTCTACTGATTGAAACGACGCAAGAGACGGCAATGCAAAAAGGCATTTGTATTTTGCCACGCGGTAGTGAGGAAGAAGAGGAGATTATTTTAAAAAACCACCGTTTTGCGTTGCGTCTTGGGGTACCCGTACGTTTTCATTTAGCGTCTACCATTGGCGATACGCGCTATCAACCTGGGGATATGGCGGATATTACCGATGATTTTCATTCTTTGCCGCCCTTAGCCGTGGCGTTTAACAGTGATTCCACGCAGGAAGTGATTGTGGAACTGGCGGTGATGCAAACCGATGTGGGGACCTTGAAAATCCAATGTGTGGGCGTTGAAAATCGCGCCAGTCGTTGGGACGTGGAGTTTCAATTGCGGCGCGGGGTGCAACATTCGCTCACCTCAGAGGGGTTGCCAGCCAATTTGCCTGCGTTGTGCGAGAAAATCAGCGATGTTTTTGGTGCGAAGTCTAAGCAAATTGACCCAAAGGCGGTAAAAAATCTCCGTACTGACCTTGAGAAAATGACTGGTATGGCGAGAAATGCGTGGTCATCACCGTTATTGCGTGCGTTATTTGTTACCTTGCTTGAGGGCGAAAAATACCGCCGCCGCAGTGAAGCGCATGAAAAAGTCTGGTTGAATTTGGTGGGGTATTGTTTGCGTCCTGGCTTTGGTTACCCGCTTGATGATTGGCGCGTTGAGCAATTGTGGAAAATGTATCCGCACGGTATTCAATTTGTCAATGAAACCGCCTTGTGGGCGGAGTGGTGGACACTTTGGCGGCGGATTGCTGGCGGGTTATCACCTCAAGCACAAGAGAGAATTTTTGCCGATATTGCTAAGTACATTGACCCCAGCGCCGCAAGGCAAGTAGGCGTGGCCAAACAGATAAAAACGCGCAGCTATGACGATATTATTCGTCTCGCAGCGGTACTTGAGCGTTTGCCTTTGCAACAAAAAATTCAGCTAGGCGAGTGGCTACTCAAGCGCCTTGAGAAAGCCAGTGAATCGGTGCAAACGTGGTGGGCGCTTGGGCGTATTGGCGGGCGTATGCCTTTTCATGGGAGCAGTCATAATGTGGTGCCGGCATCGACGGTGGAGCGGTGGCTGGTGCAGATGTTAACAGAAGATTGGAAAAAAACGCCCCAAATTGGTTTTGCTGCCACGCTCATGGCGAGAATGAGTGGCGATCGTGCGCGGGATATTCATGCGCCCATGCGCGAGCAAGTCATTGAAAAATTAAAGATAAGCAAAGCACCGCTCTCTTGGATTGAGATGGTGGAAGACGTTACCGTGTTAAGTGAAAAAGATGAAAAACAATTGCTCGGTGAAGCCTTGCCTTCGGGGTTGAAATTAGTGTCTATTGAGGAGAAATAATATGGTGCATTATTGGCGAGCGATGAGTGGGATTATCGTGCGAGAATTAAGCCGATTTGTCACGCAACGAGAGCGGTTTATTTCGGCATTAGTGCGGCCTTTGGTGTGGTTATTTGTTTTTGCGGCAGGTTTTCGCGCGGCGTTGGGGCTTGCTATCACGCCGCCTTATGAAACCTACATTTTGTATGAAGTGTATATCACGCCAGGTTTAATTGGCATGATTCAGCTCTTCAACGGTATGCAAAGCTCACTTTCGATGGTCTATGACCGCGAAATGGGCAGTATGCGCATCTTGCTGGTCAGTCCTTTGCCGCGTTGGTTTTTGCTGTTGAGCAAATTATTAGCGGGAACAGGTGTCTCTATTTTGCAAGTGTATGTTTTCTTAATCATAGCTTGGGGGTATGATATCCGAGCACCAATTGAGGGATATGTGTGGATAATATTCCCACTGATTCTGTCAGGATTGATGTTAGGCGCACTAGGGCTCTTGTTGTCATCGTTTATTAAGCAACTTGAAAACTTTGCAGGTGTGATGAATTTTGTGATTTTTCCGCTATTTTTTATGTCAACGGCGCTTTATCCGTTGTGGAAAATAAAAGAATCCAATGCGTTTCTCTATGAGTTAGCGCAATATAATCCGTTTTCGCAGGCTGTGGAGTTAATTCGTTTTGCACTTTATGGACAATTGAATGCTTTTGCGTTGAGTTACACAGGCGCTGCGTTTTGTGTGTTTATGGCGGCAGCGATTGTTGGG
>DPKY01000028.1 GCA_003542275.1 Methylococcaceae bacterium
CGCTAGGATTGATGGCGAGAATATCGGCCACCGGCAGCGATTTTAATGAAGCGGGCTTGAGTGCTAAGAGCTGTGAAGCACTTAGTTGACTCACTTGGTCAGTGGTGAGTGCGGCGAGGTGGAGAGACGTTAACGCGCCCATTTGCACCGCATTGAGTCTTGTCACTTGGTCGGTGGTCAGTGCACTGATTTGCCCCGCGCTCAGTCCTGCAATAATTTGTGAACTCAAGCCGTTGATGGCATTGACATCAAGTGCGGCAACCGCATCTGTAGAGAGAAATTTTAATGACGTGGCTTTGAGTGAATTGATTTGCGTTGAGGAGAGTATGCTGACTTGCGTGCTGGTCAGCGCGTTAATGTGTGTTGAGGTGAGTGCGCTGAATTGTTGTGTGCTGAGTTTGGTAATTTGCTGGTCACTTAATGCTTGAATTTGACTGCTGGTGAGTGCGCTAATACTTGCTGGTGCCAGTGCGCTAAAGGCGCTGGGGGTGATGGCGGCAATGCTTTCATCAGGCAGGAGTTTGAGTAATGTGGGTTTGAATGCCCCTNNTTTGCAAGGCGCTGAATTTGGCGACTTGCGCGGCGGTTAATGCCGATATTTGTGGCGATTTCAATGAGGCAATTTGTGCGCTGGTGAGGCTGGGAATCCCTTCTGGTTGTAGTTCACTGAGCGTATCCGGTGACAGTGCACTGACGTTGAGGTCAGGTAATACGCTTTTGTCGAGTGCATTGAGCAGGTCGGCGCTGAGGGTGGTGAGCTGTTTTAGCGTGAATTTACTGATTTGCGCAGACGTCAAATGCGCTGCTTGTAGCGTGGTTAATGCGCCAAGTTGCTCCGTTGTGAGTTTTTCAATGAGTAGTCCTGAGAGGGCGGATAAACTAATCGCTGAAATGACCTCGCTTGGCAAGTTCGCATTGTAGGGCAGCGCGGCAACTTGAGGGGCAGTTAGCGCGGCAATTTGTTGTGGGTCGGTGAGGTCAATAGTCATTTGTGCATTCCCAACGCAAAGTGTCAAGAATGAAACAAATGACCTGAAACTTGCGGCGTTATTCTTTTTGTCGGTGGTGGCGCTGAATTTCTTCAGTACGTTGTTTTTGTGCGGCCTTATCTAAAATGCCATTAACGTAGCGATGACTGCCATCAGCACCGAAGTGTTTGGCTAAGTCAATCGATTCGTTAATAATCACTTTGTAGGGAGTATCGGCACAATGACGTAATTCATAAGCCCCTAAGCGCAAAATCGCCCGCTCAACAGGGTCAACGGCCTCGATATCGCGGTCGACAAATTCACTCAAGAGTGCATCGATTGCAACCAAATCGCTGGGGACGCCGTGAAAAAGTGTGGAAAAGAAATTTTTATGCACCGTCAGCGTGTCATCAAAAAATTGTTGCTCAAGAAAATACTGCTCAATCGCATTGAGGCTCTGCCCAGTGATTTGCCACTGATAAAGCGCTTGCACAGCCGCCCTGCGGGCATTGCTTTTAGGATTACTCATTTATAAATCCAAATTCTTAAATAAACTCACCATTTCAATAGCCGACAACGCCGCTTCTGCGCCTTTATTGCCTGCTTTAGTGCCAGCGCGTTCAATGGCTTGTTCAATGCTGTCAACGGTCAATACGCCAAAACTCACGGGAATGTCATATTGAAGTGAAATTTGCGCAAGCCCCTTCACGCACTCACCTGCCACATAATCAAAATGTGGCGTGCCACCACGAATCACCGCACCAAGCGCAATAATCGCGTCATATTTTTTACTGGCAGCAATGCGTTGCACCACCATAGGAAGCTCAAACGCACCAGGGGCTTTGACCAAGTGAATATCGGCTTTGTTTGCACCATGACGCACGAGCGCATCAATGGCACCATTTTCAAGTTGCTCAACAATAAAGCTGTTAAAGCGTGAGGAAACCAAACAAAATTTGCCACCTTGTGCAGAAAAGTGGCCTTCAAAAACGTGGATTGCAGACATAGTCATAATTCTCTAACAAAATAATAAATGTGAAAAAATAAAAACAAAATAAAGCGGGTTAACGGGTAATAATCAATCGCACCGCATCAAGGCGTAGCTGGGCAATTTGAATATTTTCATGGATAAGCAGGGTCATGTCTTTGAGTGCTTCAATTTCGTGCTGTGTAATACTGGGATTGACTTTCTTTAAGCGCACAAGGCGTTTAATTTCCGCCGTGAGGGAATCGAGCATCCCTTGCGTGGCGCGTTCGCAGAGTATATCGCGTTTTTCCTGAGCTTGCGTCTGCGCGAAGGCGAGAAGTTTAAGTATTAACGCGCGTTGCTTGCCTAAAAAGAGTGTAATGGCGTGTTTATCAAATGGGGCGCCGCTATCAATAAGGCTGTTGTGCGGGAAATCGTCGGTGACATCTTTTTGCAGTTGATTGATAAGCACGCGAATAGGGGTGTTGGGCAAAAAACGTCCCAATTGCAACTCAGCGGGAGCGCTGTGTTCAATGATAAATAAGCACTCAAGTAAAAATTGGCCGGCTTTGAGGTCAGGATGTTTGATGGTGCTAATCGTTGCGTTGCCAGTTTCGCTTGAAATTACCATGTCCATAGCGGCGGTGACGAGCGGGTGTTCCCAGGTTAAAAATTGCAATTCTTCACGCGCAAGCGCTTGGGCGCGTGACACGGTCACCGTGAGGCCATCTTCTTGATTGAGATAAGGAAAGGTTTCACAGCGCAGGTGTTCGCTTGGCGTGAGCGTGTGCGTATCGCTGGTCACTTCTTCGGTATCCACACCATAGCAATCAAATAACGCCTCCATATAGTCCCAAAGTGTCTTTTCATTTTCATAATCTGACAACTGCGCAATGAAATTATCCGCAATTTCCTTTCGACACGAATTCAATTCCAATAATTGGTCACGCCCTTGATGCAGGGCAATTTCAATATCATGGCTAAGTTGCTTGGTTTTGGCAATAAACGCATCCAGTGGCGCGGTGTCGCCGCTGTGAAGTAGATGAGCGAGTTCGCTGTGTAGCTGGTTAGACACTGGCTGCGCGGCGGAGTTATTGGCGCTAAACGCATTCAATCCCTCATCATACCAGCGATATAACACCGCTTGCGGGGTATTTTCTAAATAGGGCACATGAATTTGGATAATATGTTTTTGTCCAATGCGGTCGAGGCGGCCAATGCGCTGTTGCAGTAAATCAGGATTTTCCGGTAAATCCCATAAAATCAAATGCTGTAGAAATTGAAAATTACGGCCTTCACTGCCAATTTCTGAGCAAATCAGCAGACGCGCATTGCTTTCTGTATCCGCAAAATAAGCCGCCGCGCGGTCACGTTCTATGATGCTCATTTCTTCGTGAAACACAGCGGCGGGAATGCCCGCGCGATTTTTGAGTGTCTGTTCTAAATCGATAGCCGTGTGAGCGTGTTGGCAAATAAGTAGTGCTTTTTGTCCGCTGAGTTGTTTAATTTTATCAACCAGCCATAAATACCGCGCATCGTCTTGCAAAAGCGCCGCCGGTTCTCCGCTGAGTGGATAGCCTGTATAGTTTCGCTGAGGGAAGCCTTGCACGGTTTGACGTGAATTGCGAAATAAAATGCGACCGGTGCCGTGATGGTCGAGTAGAATGTCGATGAGTGTTTGCCTTGCTTTCGCGGCGGTTTGCACATCGTCTAATTGCTGGAGAATTTTATCAACGTTATCTTCTTTGAGGAGTTGAACGACCGCGGTGTGCTCTTGGGAGGTGAGTGGCTTGTTAGCAAGCAATGATTTTGCCGCATTCGCAACGGGTTCAAACGATTTTTCTTCTTCTAAAAATGCGCTAAAGCTGTAAAAACGGTTGGGGTCAAGCAAGCGTAGTCGCGCAAAATGGCTTTCTTTACCCAGTTGCTCTGGGGTGGCTGTCAGCAAAATTAAACTGGGTGAAATTTGGCTGAGTTGCTCAACAAACAGATAATCCGTGCTCGGCGCTTTTTCACTCCATGCTAAATGATGGGCTTCATCCACAATGACCATATCCCAGCCCGCATCGAGGGCTTGCTCTTGACGATTGGGGTAAGCAGAGAAAAAATGTTGACTGCAAAGCACTAATTGTTCGGATAAAAAAGGATTCGCCTGATTGTAAATATCTTCCTCTTCGTCAAAACCATCGTCGCCCAATTCGCTCAAGCAACGCATTTCATCGAAAATACTAAAATGCAAATTAAACCGACGTAGCATCTCCACAAGCCATTGATGCAGTAAGCTGTCGGGCACGATAATTAAAATTCGTTTACTGAGACCGTTGATAAGACGATGATGCAAAATCATTCCCGCTTCAATCGTTTTTCCAAGACCCACCTCATCAGCGAGCATAATGCGCGGCGCTGTGCGGTTTGCCGCTTCGTGGGCAATAAAAATTTGATGGGGAATCAGCGCGGCGCGTCCGCCTAATAGTCCCTTGATGGGGGATTGCGCGTGTTGCTCTAAGCGTTGCCAAGTTTCATAGCGCAGTGAAAACCACGCATTGGGATCAGTTTGCCCCGTGAATAAGCGGTCTTGAGGTTTGTTGAATTGGCTATGATGATTGAGTTCCATTTCTTCAAGATCAACGTGTTCGCCGTCTTCGTTTTTGCAGAGATAGGTCAAGATGCCGTCTTGTTCTAGTAGGGCGGTGACGGTCAATTTTTCTTCATCAACGGATTCAATGGTGTCGCCCACGGAAAAACGTACGCGGGTGAGCGGTGCATTATCAATGGCGTAAACCCGTTTTTCATCACAGGCTAAAAATAAAACCGTGACACGATTAAATGCGACCTCAAGAATGAGTCCTAGGCCTAATTCTGATTCGGTATTGCTAATCCAGCGTTGGCCAGCGATGAAATTGTCCATTGATGCGTGTGTCATGAAGTAGATAAATAAAAAAATAGAAAGTACAGTCTATTATAATCGTTAAACGTGATTTTTTTGATAAATAACGTGTATTTTGCTCTCAATGGCTTTTTTGCTCAAAGCAATAATCGTCTTGTGCCATCAGTGAGCGTTGAATTACCATAATCCTCGCATTTTTAGAATGCGTTGAGTATGCAGTTTTTTAAAATAAGTAGAATTTTAAGTGAGGAACGATGATTATTCGAGATAATGAAGTAGCTGATTTACAAACACCAACAGGCACCATGCGGGCGCACATTTTTCGTCCTGCCGCACCAGGACGGTATCCAGGGATTTTAATGTTTTCTGAAATTTTTCAAGTGACTGCGCCAATTAGACGCACTGCCGCTATGCTTGCCGGTCACGGTTTTGTGGTGGCTTGTCCTGAAATTTATCATGAACTCGAACCGTTAGGCACCGTGTTGGCGTATGACGAAGAGGGAACAACACGTGGGAATGCGCATAAAATCACCAAAGAAGTGTCTGCTTATGACAGTGATGCGCGAGTGGTGTTGGATTATTTGAAATCGCTGGATTATTGCACAGGGCGTCTTGGCGTGATGGGGATTTGCATTGGTGGGCACTTGGCGTTTCGTGCGGCAATGAATCCTGATGTGCTTGCCACCACCTGTTTTTATGCCACGGATATTCATAAAAAAGGCTTGGGACTCGGCACCAATGACAATTCACTTGATCGTGCAGGCGAGATCAAAGGCGAGTTACTCCATATATGGGGACGCCAAGATCCGCACATTCCCCTCGAAGGGCGTAATTTGGTCAAAGCGCGACTAGAAGAAGTAGGCGCACGCTATACATGGCATGAATTTAACGGTCAGCACGCCTTTATGCGTGACGAAGGCCCGCGTTATGATCCCGCGCTTGCTTTGCAGTGCTGGTCGTTGCTACTAGAATTATTCCACCGCCGCTTAGGATATGGTGATCTTGCTGTTGAGTCCGATAATACACCAGCGGAAAGCCGTCATTAAACGGTAAAATAATAAGCTCGATAACCCATCAGATTTATCGAATAGAAAAGGTGGGTTATCGGACAGAAATAAAATAAATAAAAAAATAACAAAAAAAGGTTGA
>DPKY01000177.1 GCA_003542275.1 Methylococcaceae bacterium
GGTTTACCTTGTGCAACGGACAGTTGCAATGTTGGGGCTTGAGTTTACTGATTTTAGGTTTACCTTTTTATTTCAACAAAAAAGCGTCTTAACCGCGTGAAAATGATTGACGCAACGCGCCCCGCGCCCTATAGTTTGGGTGAGGCTTTTGAATTTTTATTTTTATCTATAATCTGGAGAAGAAAACGTGAGTAGTGATGCGGTAGTACATATCAGTGATAGTGATTTTAACGAATTGGTTTTAGAATCAGAGTTGCCTGTCTTGCTTGATTATTGGGCAGAGTGGTGTGGGCCTTGCAAAATGATTGCCCCTATTTTAGATGCGGTTGCAGAAGAATTTGAAGGTAAATTAACAGTAGCAAAACTCAATATCGATGATAATCCCCAAACGCCACAAAAATACGGTGTGCGTGGAATTCCAACATTGATGATTTTCAAAAACGGTGAAATTGAAGCAACCAAAGTGGGCGCCTTGACAAAAGCCGCCCTCGTTGATTTTATCAACGGTCATTTGTAACTTACGCGCTCAATTCACGGATGATGACGCTAAACTTGGCTTTTTTAAAAGCTAAGTTTAGCGTTTTTGGTTTTAGGCAAAGGATAATAGAAAGTCATGCAACGTTTTTTCAATACGATTGGGGTCATTGGTAAACTTAACGATTCACGCGTGGCGAGTACACTCACTAGCGTGTGCGCCTTTTTGCGCAAGCAAGATTATCAAGTGTTTGTTGAGGAGGGAAGTGCACAATTTGTCTGCGACCCCGCGCAGGTTCGTATTGGTAGCGCAAAGCAGTTAGGTGAAGCGTGTGACGTTGTCATTGTATTAGGCGGTGATGGAACGTTCCTCGCTGCAGCAAGGGACGTGGCATCGAGTAATATTCCGCTTATTGGGGTGAATTTGGGGCGTCTTGGTTTTTTGGTTGACATTTCACCTGATACCCTCACGCAAACCCTTGCGCAAATGCTCTCAGGCAATTACACACAAGAGGAGCGCTGTCTTTTGCGTGCACAAATTGTCCGCGATCAGCACATCATTCACGAAGAAACGGCCATGAATGAAGTGGCTATTCATCGCTGGATTACGCCGAGTATGATTGAAATTGTCACGAAAATTGATGGGGTGTTTCTCAATTCTCAACGCTCTGATGGCCTTATTATTGCCACCCCCACGGGGAGTACAGCGTATTCGCTGTCAGCTGGTGGGCCTATTTTGTATCCGTCGCTCAATGCGCTGGTACTGGTGCCGCTCAATCCGCATACGCTCTCAAATCGTCCGATTGTTATCCATGACGGCGCAACTATTGAAATCAGCTTTTGTCAGCGCAAGCAAATCAATGCACTGGTGACCTGTGACCATGTGGAAATTCCCGATGTGCTAATAAGTGATAAAATTCTCGTCACCAAAGCACCAAAGCCCATTACTATTTTGCATCCCGCAGGATACGATTTTTTTGATATTTTGCGCAGTAAACTCAACTGGGGGTAATTGAGCAATATGGATGTCATACATTGATGGGATAGTAGCGAATAATGAAAATGAAATTTTAGGAGTGTGTCATGAGTTTATTACCTAAGCAGTTAAAATACGCCCTCTCTCACGAATGGGTGAGCGCAGAGGACGGCGATCTTGTACGCGTGGGCATTACCGATTTTGCCCAGCAAGAACTGGGCGATATTGTGTATGTTGAGCTACCGGAGGTGGGGCGCAACGTGGCGGAAAATGAAAGTTGCGCGGTAATTGAGTCGGTGAAAACCGCGTCGGATATTTCCAGTCCGGTGAGCGGTGAAATTGTCGACGTTAATACCGCTGTTGTGGATGACCCGCAGAGGATTAACGACGAACCCTACAGCGCGTGGCTGTTTTGCGTCAAGGCAGAGGATACGTCAAAACTGGCGACACTACTGACCCCTGAGGCTTATGAAAAAATGATTACGGGATAATCTCATGGCCTATCAAACAGCAACCGGGTTAAAGCGTATTATCAATGCCGCGCGTTATTCAGTGGCCGGTTTTAAAGCCACATGGGCGCACGAAGAGGCCTTTCGCCAAGAGGTCGTTTTGTTTTTGATTGCCGCCCCCTGCGCTTTTTTTGTTGGTAAAAGTGCTGTGGAAGTTGTGCTACTGTTGACCAGTGTCATTTTAATTTTACTTGTCGAATTGCTCAACTCTGCTGTGGAAGCGGCAGTGGATAGAATTGGTTTTGAGCATCATGAGTTATCCGGTCGGGCAAAAGATATTGGCTCTGCGGCGGTGATGTTGTCGATTTTGGGCGCAGCGGCAACCTGGTTAATTATTTTATTTTTTTAAAGCATAGAAAAGGATTCAAATGAGTGCGTTAATTTGCGGTTCAATGGCTTATGACACCATCATGGTGTTTCACGATAAATTCAAGCATCATGTTTTGCCGGAAAAAATTCATATTTTAAATGTGTGTTTTTTAGTGCCGGTGATGCGTCGTGAATTTGGGGGATGTGCGGGGAATATTGCTTACAATCTCAAATTGCTCAAAGAAGAGCCGCTCATCATGGCCACCGTGGGACATGATTTTGAACCGTATGCAAAATGGCTCAATCAACATCACATTAGCAGTCAATATATTCGTAGCCTTGATAATGAATACACCGGTCAAGCCTACATTACCACCGACGAAGACGGCAATCAAATTACCGCTTTTCACCCTGGTGCGATGAATTCGTCCCATCTAAACCATGTGCCAACGGTTGCTAATGATGTGCGTATTGGTATTGTTTCACCTGATGGCAAAGAAGGGATGCAACAGCACGCTAAGCAGTTTTTTGACCTTGATATTCCTTTTATTTTCGATCCAGGGCAAGGCTTGCCTATGTTTGATGGTGCTGAATTATTAACGCTCATTGAACAAGCGACATGGCTGACACTCAATGACTATGAAGCGGAAATGATGCAAGAGCGCACAGGTCTTAGTCTTGATCTTCTTGCGCAAAAAGTGGACGCATTAATTGTTACGCAAGGGGGCGAAGGCTCGACAATTTACGCAAACGGCGAAAAAATGCACATTCCCGCCGCGCCAGTTTCAACGCTTGCTGACCCTACAGGCTGTGGCGATGCGTATCGAGCGGGTTTGCTTTATGGTTTGCTCAATCATTTAGACTGGAACGTAACAGGGCGTATTGCGTCATTGATGGGCGCAATGAAAATTGAACATCACGGAACGCAAAATCACACGTTCACCCTTGAGCAATTTAAGGCACGTTATGAAGCCAGTTTTGGGAGCGGTTTTTAGACCATGCTAAACAATACGCAACACTTACTTGACATCATGACGCAACTGCGTCACAAAGAAACGGGCTGTCCTTGGGATATTAAGCAAGACTTTGCTAGTTTAATTCCTTATGTTATTGAAGAGGCGTATGAGGTAGTCGATGCGATTGAGCGCGAGGATATCGACGACCTTCGCGCTGAGCTTGGCGATTTACTGTTGCAAGTGGTGTTTCATGCACAAATTGCCAATGAACGCGGTTTGTTTACGTTTGATGACGTGGCGCAATCGATTACAGAGAAGTTAATTCGTCGTCATCCACACGTTTTTGGCGATGTGGTGTTTGATAATGATGCCCAGCGCCATGCCGCTTGGGAGCAAGCAAAAGCCGATGAGCGAAAAGAAAAATCACCGCAGGCACAAAGTGTGCTATCGGGGGTGGCGCGTTCCTTGCCAGCGCTTTTAGAATGTGAAAAAATTCAAGACCGCGCCGCGCAACATGGCTTTGATTGGAAGAGTGTGCCTCCGGTGTTTGATAAAGTGCTCGAGGAGCTTGATGAAGTCAAAGAAGCGTGGGAATCGGGCGACCAAGCCCATATTCAAGAAGAAATTGGGGATTTATTGCTGGTTGTGGTGAATTTGGCGCGACATCTCAAGGTCAATCCTGAGATCGCGCTCAAGCAAAGTACCCAAAAATTTTCAAAACGGTTTCATTATATTGAAGAACAGCTTGCTGTGTCTGGTCGGGAACTTACCGCGTGTGAACTCGATGAGCTGGATGCGCTGTGGAATGAGGCAAAGCAAGCATTAAAAAATGTCGTTGTTTAAGTTTTAAGGGGAAATTACATGAATAATCTAATCAATTTGCTCTCTATTGTTGCGGCGGTTGTGGTGGCCATTTATTTAGCACCATTTTTAATTGGCATTATTGCGTCGGGGATTTTTCAATTTTGTATTGGACTTGTATTGCTGTATTTGATTATCAAAAGTGCG
>DPKY01000165.1 GCA_003542275.1 Methylococcaceae bacterium
CTGTGATGACGCTTGATACGCATTTTGGAATTTCACTAAGTTAGCGGCTTCTTCATCAAGGTTAACTCCAGCAAAACTGGCACGCGCTTCAATGGCTTGATTATTCAAGGCTTTTTGCGCAGACAAACTCACGTTTGCCGCATCGGCAGAAGCGCCTACTTTTGATACCAGTGTTTGATAAGATTGCGCAAACGTGCTGCTGCCAAATAATAATCCTTGATTTTCTAAATTCGCCAATGCCAGTGCATTGCTGTTATCCCCGCTGTCGCCATTGGCGCTGGCAGCAGCAATATCTCTTGGGTCAGTAATAACCGCGTTAATATTTCGTGCGGCAAGATAGGTGGGGCGGATAATAAAGCTCGAGGTGCCCGCTGGCGGCGTGACTTGCGTGATGGTCATGCCGTCCACGGTTGCGGGTAGGCCACCGGTGGGGAGCATCACTTTGGTATTGTCGCTAAGGCGCGTTAGTGTGTACGAACCCGCCGCGTAGTCGAGGCGATAATCACTGGCTTGCAGTTGATTGATGGTCGCGGGATCAAATGATGCCTTTAGATACCCTCCTGCATTGCCAATGCTGGAAAAAACGGGAATTTGCTCGGGCTCAAAAGTGAACATCGTTTTGCCTGCGGCACCGTTTAAATCTACCCCTTTGGTGTGAATTTCATTAAAGGCTTGCCCAATCCCTGCCGCCACGAGGCCGAGTTGTTGTTGCGCGGGGTCTAGGACTTGGTCACGAAATTTAATCGCACCAGCGAGTGCACCACTGGCAAACTGACTGCTGACGTCATAGCCGTTCATCAAAACGGTTTTTTGCATGACGTCGGTGGTGGAATTTGACAGCGACAATTTTGACCGAGCATCGCCCGAGATTAAGGCTTGACCTTGACCAATAAATACATCAATGGAGCCATCAGGACGCGATAGGGTCGCTACGTCAATGTGTCCAGCAAGTTGAGCGAGCATCGTATCACGCTGATCCAGTAATTCGTTAGGGGTTTGCGTGCCGCCACCGCTGGTTAAGGTAGCAATTTTGGTGTTCAAATCCGCAATGTTCTGCGTCAAACTGTTAATTTTATCCACAGACTCTTGCATTTTTGCGTTGTTTTGTGCACGCAGGGTATCGAGACGTGAGGAAACGGTATTAAATTGCGTTGAAAGATTTTTTGCATCAATTACCATCACTTGTCGCGCTGGAATAGATGTTGGGTCACTTGCCACGCCATTGACGGAATTAAAAAAGGATTTAATGGCATTAGACATCCCCGACTCAGGATTAGCTAACAGGTTATCCACTTGCGCGGTCATGGCTTGAAACGCACTGGCGTCCCCTAGTGACGACGCTGACGAGCGAATGTTATTGTTGATAAACTGATCGTAATTGCGCGTAATAGTGCTGACATCGACGCCATTGCCAACAAAATTCCCCGCACTATAAGACGACGGATTCGTCGTTAAATTGGTATCTTGGCGGCTATAGCCTTCCGTATTGACGTTAGCAACGTTATTACTGGTTGTTTGCATTGAGCGCTGAAAGGCCATCAATCCTGTTAACGCTGTGCCTAAAATTCCACTGGGCATGGGAATAACCTATTTTTTAGTGTTTGATAAATTAAGCGATGTTTATTTCACCGCTAACGCCGTATTTTCGTTAAATAAATTCAGGGCATTACTTTGATAAATGTGCATGACTTTATCGGCGTAACTGGGGTCGGTTGCATAACCGGCCCGTTGCAATTCACGCATATACTGACTTGGATTACCTGCTTTAGATAATGCCGATTCATAGCGTGGGTTATCGCGTATAAAATTCACATAATCATTAAAACTGTCTTGGAACGAGCTATACGCCCTAAAGCCTGAACTCATTCGCCGTGCAATGCCTTGGTCAAATTCAAGTGTTGACACTTGTGCTTGTCTGCCACGCCATGAACGGTCTGCTTTAATGTTAAACAAATTGTGACTGCTACTGCCATCCGCATTCTTAATCACCGAGTTCCCCCAGCCACTTTCCAGCGCCGCTTGGGCAAGAAGGACATTCGGGTCAACACCCAATGTTTTTGCAGCTTGCTGTGCGAAAGGATGTAATTGTTTGACGAAGTCTACAGCTGAATTTATCGGCACGCCATGGCGATTCTTGAATGCCATTTCATTATCGCCATCAAATTCATCACGTTCAAAGATGAAACCATCAGGCATTTTGACGGACGTAACAGGGTTATTTAAATACGCTTCCAAACTTTGTGGATTGATATTTTCATGTTTTGGGCTGAGTTGCTTGACGATTAAATCCGCTAAACCCACGCCTGGTTTCCCCGCTAAATGCACGGACAATTGCTGATCATACATTTGGTTGTATGCGTCGCTTTGATCACTCTCAAACGCTCCATCAGCCAGTTTTGCCGCACGCATACCTTTTAAAATATTGTTTAAAAAAAGTGCTTCAAATTGTTTTGCCACTTGCTTGAGTGCTTCAGGCGAATTGTCTTTGGACGCTTTTTTTAGCTTAGTGAATTCACTAAAGTCATAAGCGTTTGATTGAGCACTGGCATTTAACATGGACGTATTATTTAACATAGCGCTATCTCATCACGTTCAATTCACAATAATGATTAAATAATAATCAATTCAGCGTGAAGGGCACCGGCTGTCTTGAGGGCTTCTAAAATGGCCACTAAGTCACTTGGCGCAGCGCCCACTTGATTGACCGCATTCACTAAATCATCAAGGGATACGCCCGCTTTGAAAGCAAACATACGGTTTTTCTCTTCTTTCACATTCACGTTGGAGCTAGGCGTTGCGGCAGTTTGCCCATTGGAGAGAGCATTGGGTTGGCTAACATTGATATTTTCATCAATCGTCACTACAAGGCTACCATGTGACACCGCCGCAGGCGTGACGCGCACTTTATTGCTAATGACCACTGTACCGGTGCGTGAGTTCACAATGACGCGAGCGGGCGCTTCATCCATTTCTACATTGATATTTTCCACCACGGAAGCAAAAGACACTTTTTGACCTAAGTCACTGGGCGAATTGACACGCACTGATGACGCATCAATGGGTCTTGCCGTATTTTGCCCTAGCATTTTATTGATAGACTCTGCCATGCGCGTTGCGGTGGTAAAATCTGCGCGATTTAAATTAAATACCAGCGTATCGCTGTCTGAGAAGGGCGTAGGCACCACGCGCTCAACAAGGGCGCCATTTGAAATACGCCCCGCACTGGGGTTGTTGATGGTAATGTTCGAGCCGTCCTTGCCTGTTGCCGCCATGCCGCCAACGACCAAGTTACCTTGTGCAATCGCGTACACTTCACCATCCGCCCCTTTGAGTGGGGTCATAAGCAGTGCACCACCGCGCAAACTTTTCGCATCACCAATAGACGCAACGGTGACGTCAATAGCCATCCCCGGTTTAGCAAAAGCGGGCAGTTCTGCTTGTACGGCTACGGTTGCAATGTTTTTTGCTTTTAATTGTTTTAAATCTGTTTCAGACAACGTCACACCAAATCGTTTTAGCATATTGGTAATACTTTGCCGAGAAGTAGGAGAACTGGTACTACTATCCCCTGATTTATCAAGCCCCACAACGAGGCCATAACCCACAAGTTGATTGCTCCGAACGCCTTCAATCGAGGCAATGTCTTTTACGCGTTCAGCTAGCGCGACCGTTGTAGATAAACCGGTTAAGAGTAAAAGCAACGTGTATTGTCGCAGAGTCATAGTATTGCTCGCTTATTAAAATGGAAACCAAGGACTGTTTGCAATGCGCGAAAGACCACCGTGTGTGCTGGCATCATTGACTGAGCCATCACCTGTGTACATAAACGT
>DPKY01000166.1 GCA_003542275.1 Methylococcaceae bacterium
AATGAAGAGCTAGAAGGGCGCACAGAGGTCCTAGAGCGTCAACGCGACGAAATTGAGCGCAAAAACAGTTTGCTCGAAGATGTCCAAAATGATTTAACCCGCCAAGCAAAAGCGCTGGAAGTGGCGTCAAAATACAAAAGTGAATTCCTTGCCAACATGAGTCATGAATTGCGCACGCCGCTCAATTCTATGCTGCTCCTCTCGCGCTCATTGGCGGACAACCGTGAAGGGAATTTGAATGACAAACAAGTGGAAATTGCCCAAATTATGCACCAAAGTGGCAATGATTTACTGCGGATTATCAACGATATTTTAGATTTATCAAAAATTGAGTCAGGGCATGAAAAAGCAATCATGGAGAATGTGTCGTTAGCGGACATTGCCTCGCAAATACAATCGCTCTATCGTCCCGTAGCCGAAGATAAAAATCTGGACTTTACCGTGGAGATTGCAGACGGGTTACCGCGTTATTTACGCACGGATTCTCAGCGATTGGGACAAATTTTGCGTAATCTGCTCTCCAATGCGTTCAAATTTACGCTACAAGGCAGCGTGGCGATGATAATTGATAACACACCCGAGGATGTGCATTTTACCAACAAGCATCTTAATGCACAAAACACGTTGCGCTTTAGCGTAGCCGATACGGGGGTTGGCATTTCTGAAGCGAATCAGCTCGCCATTTGGGAAGCGTTTCAACAAGCCGATGGCTCGATTAGTCGTCAATACGGCGGCACGGGACTTGGCCTAAGTATTTCACGCGAGTTGGTGCGCTTGCTTGGTGGTGAAATTAAATTGGTTTCACAAGTAGAACAAGGCAGTACCTTTAGTTTCTATCTGCCACTTGAAGGTGTTGTCACCTCAGATGCGCATCAAGAAGAAACCCCGCCTAGTTTCATCGAAAAACCAATTACCGTCAGCCCACCGGCGCATCTTCCTGTTTCAGCGGTGCACCCTACGCAAGATACGGCCATTTTAGATGACCGTGAGACGATTGAAGAAGGGGACAGTGTCATTTTAATTGTGGAAGATGACCCCGTTTTTGCGCAAATTTTGGCGAATTTATGCAAAGAAAATGGCAATAAATACCTCGTTGCCGCCACGGCGCAAGAAGCGTTGACACTCATTTCAATGCACAAATTGACGGGGGTGTTTTTGGACATGGAATTGCCTGATAAAAACGGTTGGTCGGTGCTACTGCACATTAAAGAAACGCTCGATATTTCGCACATTCCCGTGTATGTAGTCTCTGCGCATGATGGCTATGATACGACACGCTTTCACGGTGCGCTCGATTTCCTCGGCAAGCCAGTGACCGCCGAACAATTAGAAGATGCCTTAGCCACTATTTGTAAAATGCAGGGCAATCCGCTCAAAAAAGTATTGGTCATTGAAGATGACGCGAGTTTAGCGATTTCCATTAAACAATTACTTGGCGAGGAGAACCTTGAGATTCAAATTGCTGAAAACGGTCAGGCGGCGCTCAATAAAATCGAGAAAATTGTGTTTGATTTGGTTGTGCTGGATTTAGGTTTGCCTGATATGACGGGGGTAGAATTGCTTGAGAAAATTCATTCAAGCCAGATGATATTGCCACCGGTGATTGTCTACACAGGGCGTGAGTTGACAAGAAAAGAATATGAAAGCGTTCAGTATTACACCAGCAGTGTGATTATTAAAAATGTTCGCTCAGACGAGCGTTTGCTTGAAGAAGCGCGTTTATTTTTACACCGTGCCGTAGCGACATTACCCGACAAAGCGAAAAAAATGTTGCTGTCACTTCATGACAAAGATGCGTTATTTTCAGGTAAGCGTGTGCTGCTAGTTGATGATGATATTCGTAATGTCTTCTCACTGTCTGCCGTGCTTGAAGAGCGCGGTATCACCATCACGGCGGCAAGTTGTGGCGCGGAGGCCTTGGAGCAATTAGCCTTGTCAAAAACCACGACACCCTTTGATTTGGTCATCACAGATATTATGATGCCTAAGATGAATGGGCTTGAGTTGATTCGTTTAATTCGTGAAGAAGAAATGTTTTTCTCACTGCCCATTATCGCGCTCACGGCTAAAGCTATGAAAGAAGACCGTATTCAGTGCATTGAAGCGGGCGCATCCGATTATCTCACTAAGCCCGTTGATGTGGATCGTCTTTTGTCTATGTTGCGTGTTT
Organism: Methylococcaceae bacterium; assembly: GCA_003542275.1. Classification (GTDB taxonomy): domain Bacteria; phylum Pseudomonadota; class Gammaproteobacteria; order Methylococcales; family Methylomonadaceae; genus UBA10906. Next base: position 2,171 of record DPKY01000166.1, read on the forward strand.
GGCTATATCGCTAGATTTTTTGAGGTAAGGACAACGCTTGCTCACTGTATTATCCATTACGAGCGCAATTTTTATTATTATTACGATTGGGTTTATCACGGTGCGGCGCGGTGTGTTAGCCGCGTCGAGTGCGCGTGGCTTGGGCGTTTTTGTGGTGGATTATGCGCTACCGGCGTTACTGTTTAAAGCGCTTGCTCAGCACCCTATGGGGCAGGTGATCTCGATTGATTTTTTCATGGCTTATGCGCTGGGGTCGGTGAGTTTACTGGTGCTTGGCGTATTATTTCGCTGCGTGATTCAGAGGCGAGGCGTGCAAGAAGCGGCCATTTTAACAATGGGAATAACGGTATCCAATAGTGCTTTTATGGGTTTTCCTATTGCCCAGCAGATTTTTGGTGAAACGGCGCGGGCTAATCTGGCGGTATATGTGAGTGTTGAAAATTTAGTGATGCTTCCCGTACTCATTACGCTGGCTGAAGTGGGCAATCAATCACACGCGCGAGGCATTTTAATTGTTCAGACTATCATTAAGCGTTTACT
>DPKY01000115.1 GCA_003542275.1 Methylococcaceae bacterium
CTTCATACCAACGAACCCAGCCGTAGAACACAACATAAAGCGCTGCGCCTGCGAACATATTTTTTTTGTTTAAAAGCGGTGCTTCCGCAACATCAGCTCTCACTGATTCGGTTGTAGCGGCCATTTTAACCTCCTAAAAATTACTAAATCCCCGATTGTTTTTTCGGGAGTCAATGTTTATCACATCCCTTTCCCGCATCTTAACTTTGGTAACTAACTGCGTCAAAATGTCGCAACTCCTTTTAGCGTGGTCAAGTCTACCAGTTCATTCTTTGTTGTCAACAGCAATTTTCTAAATAATTTTCTAAATGACACACAATCTTCTTTTACACATTAACAAAACACGTCGATTCAATTAGCTGCGCGTTGCAAAATATCGCAAAAACATGACTCTCCCACCATAGAAAACAACAAGAAAAACCAATAAAATCAATATAAAGCCCCATTGCATAGCCGCCCAATCCATCGAATAGGCATCCGTTTTAACGGGCGCACTCAGTGCGGGAATGCTAGGCAAATCAACATCCCCGCCACCAACTTTCAACTGCCCCTTCATCCCCTTTTCTGCATGTTGTGCCAATTCACAATGCACAAGGTACGTTTTTTTCTGGCTAGGCAAAATGATAGACGCCTGCAATACCCCCTTACCGTAAAGCTCTAAATGAAGCATCCCATCAGGATACAAATATCCCGGCAAGCCGTGAATCATAAGTTGGTGACGAATTTGATCTTCATTGATAAAGGTAATATTAAGTTTTGCACAAGGCGCAACTCGCCACTCCTGCTGATCAAAAGCGAATATTTTTCCTGGAAATTTTGTCGCATATTTGTGCCCAGCACGAATCGTAACATTAACTTCCTCGGAAATTTTCGTACAATCTCTTGGCAGATTATCGCTGTTTGCATTCATCACCATCCCTGTCTCATTCATTATCATATTCGCATAGGCGACCGAATTGATAAAAAACAAGGCAAAAATAATACAAATAACGTTAACTATATTGCATAACTTATTATTTTTCATGATATTTATTTAAAACAAAAAGAATGAAAAGGCCAAGAACCCCTAAAAACAAACCTATCACCACACAAAACAGCATCAATTCAGTGTATTCAGGCACCACAAGTCCTGCATCCCCCAGCGCAACACCAAACTCCCCTGTAGACCAAATTGGGCGTTTTTTCGCATAATATTCTTTGTTAAAAACGTCATCAAATAAGCCTTCGTGCATTGTTGGCATACCTTGTTCATCAAGCAAATGTTTATAAGCTAAAATAGCCATATTGCCGCCAGGCTCCATGCCGTCAGTTGTTGTCCCCGTTGGCGTATGATCATGGAACATCCACAATCCCGCGCCATAACTGTTTAGCCCATCATTTTGTGTTTGAAGTGATAAATCCAGACGCTGCGCAGGTGAGAGATCAAAAACATCACGCATGATTTGCGCACCTTGCGGCGCATCAACGCCATCGTAAGCCATAATGGTGGCTTTATGTCCATGAAAATGCACCGCAATGGGCGTTCGCTGTAAATTCGCAAGATGCAATTTAATTTTCTCATTCTCACCAGCAATAATCATGGCATCTCTTAACGTATAAGGAAAGGCGTGCCCATTGAGTAAAAAATAATTTTCTACAGACGTTGACATATTGTATTCACGACTCATTTTCTGGTTAATCAAGCGTGGATCATTTGCCTGTTGTGGAATACTTGCTAGCTGCTTATCGATGGACTGGTAATGAAGATCGTATTCTTGATCATAGTGTTTTTTGACAGATACTGCAGGGTGACGCACCTGCCCTGCACCAATGTTAAAGGTTTGCACCCAATTATTGGGTCGATTTTCTTCGACAATAAACAAGCCATTTAAACCCATCATAAAATGCTGCGCTGTTTGAACATGGCAATGATAGAGCATGGTTCCAGCATGACGGGGGTGAATTTCATAAGTATGCTGTGTGCCAGGAAAGACTGGATGCGCCTCCATTCCATCATTATCTTGACCTGATGCGTTGAGCCATGGATGATCGACACCATGCAAATGAATGGTGTGAGGCAGATAGTGCGTATTTTCTAACGTAATAAACACCTTATCACCTTCTTCAACACGAATAACGGGCGAAGGCGCACGCAACAGAGGATGTGCAACACGCGAATTGAAGTTTTTGACTGCCATACCCTGCATCTTAGGGGCAAAAACCCATAAAGAAGGCTGCAACCCAGGTGCAATGTCATAGGTATTCATTAAATATTCACCATCAGGGCTAAAACCATTTAGCTCAACCACTTCAAGTTTAATATGAATCACGTCAGGGTCACCATCATGATCAATATCCTCCCCCATCACAATCGCATCTTGTGCTAAGTGACTTTGCATAAGCGTCGACATGGACACATTATTGGTCCCTTTTGTCGCGGCGGCGATAGTGTAGGGGTTATCGGGTTCACACGCAGCAGAGGCGTCAATAGAAATCCCTTCAATTTCTTGGGCCTCGCGCCACTGCGGGTGCTCCTCGGAACAAGGCTTTTCAACATTTGCATTCTCAGCGTGACCAAACACAGTTGCAGGCGGCTTTTCCCTTGCGTGTCGTTCTAACACAAAAAACCACTGACTGAGAAAAATCAGCAATGCTAAAGCGCCAAGCCCTCCCCATAAAACAAAATATTTCTTTATCATAGTGTTAAATCATCATAGTGATATTTGTAATGAATTTATTGTACACAAAAAAGCCGTCTCCAAATATCTTCAGAGGCGGCCTATTTCTGCTACATGGTGTCAAGAAAAACGAGCGCTACCTAAGCAATGCGCTGATTGTTTCAAAAACAGCGTTAAACATGGGCTGAGTTAATCTTTTCGTTTGGATATTATAGCGACTGGTATGATACGACGACACAAGCGTCCTGTGTTTGTCGAATTCAAAGCACGCATTATGTGCAAATTTTGCGCTACTTGACTTCAAACCTAACGCTTTTAAAACCGCTTGATGCGCAATATTTCCCAATGCTAAAACAACCGCCCGCTCTGGCAAAGAAGTCAATTCAGCACGTAAAAACGCATTGCATCTATTCACTTCCTCGCCTGTTGGTTTATTTTGTGGCGGTAAGCATTTGACTGCATTCGTAATTCTTGCATTTTTTAACACTAAACCGTCATGCAGCGCCGTTGAATACGGCTGATTACTAAAGCCAAATTCGTACAATGTTTCATACAATAAAAGCCCAGCAAAATCACCTGTAAAAGGACGCCCTGTTGCGTTGGCGCCGTGCATACCCGGCGCAAGCCCAACAATTAGTAGCTGCGCATTCTCATCGCCAAACGGCGTAACCGGTTTTGCATAATAAGTGGGATTTTTTTCTTTCACATCACACAAAAATGCCGCTAAGCGCGGACATTTTTGGCAATCGACATCAAAATACGCTTTGTGCATCAATACACATCGCGGACGTAGCGTTTATCTTTTTTGAGCAAATTAACGTAATCAGCTGCCTGCTGTTCGGTTTTATTGCCATGCACAGCAATTACGTCATGCAAGGCTTTATCGACATCTTTTGCCATGTGATACGCATCGCCACACACAAAGAAATACCCACCCGCCTCAATCCATGCAAAAAGCTCGGCGCCGTATTCACGCATTTTATCTTGCACATACACTTTTTCTGCTTGGTCGCGTGAAAACGCCAAATCCAAACGTGTCAACAAACCACTGCGACGCATGACCTCCAATTCTTCACGGTAGATGAAATCTGTCTGCGCATTGCGATCGCCAAAAAATAACCAATTTTTTCCCTTCGCACCACGCACCTCACGCTCCTGTAAAAAGGCCCGAAAAGGGGCGATACCTGTTCCAGGGCCAACCATAATCATAGGTAAATCATTGTCTTCTGGTACACGAAACACTTTATTTGGCGTAAAAAAGCAACGGATTTCGGTAGCATCGCCTGTCAAATCCGCTAAAAAGGTTGAACAAACGCCTTTATGCTGACGATCAAAGGCCTCGTAGCGCACACTCGCCACAGTCAGGTGCACTGTGTCAGGATTCGCTTTGCCACTTGACGAAATAGAATAAGCACGATGTTGCAAGGGCTTTAATAATGAAATGAATTCATCGGTTGAAAATGTTGCACTGGGGTTTTGCAATAATAAATCCAGTGTATCGCGCCCCCACAAATAAGTACTCAAGGCTTCTTTGTCTTTTAATGCGTCAATTAAAGCGTGATTGCCAGAGCGCCGAGCAATTTCATTGACCAGTTCTTTACTGGGGAGCTTAATTTCATATTGTGTACGCAACGCATTTTCCAGTTCAGCGTCTTGCGTATTCAACACCTTTAGAATATCCGCCACTAACACGGGGCAATTTGTTGGTACAACACACAACGCGTCACCGGCTTCATAATGCAAACCCGAGCCAGCGATTGAAATTTCATAATGTCGTGTTTCTTTTGATGATTGTTCAGTGGTTAATAAACGATTGACCATCAATTTTGCCGAAAAAGGATTTTTACGATTGTATGGTGAAACACGCTCGCCTTCTTGGGATGCAACGGCATCACTTACGCCCGATAGCATAACCGTGACACTTTCCATCCACGCTTGCGCGGCTTCTTCATACTCAACATCGCAATCCACACGCGTATGCAAGCGCACCGCACCCAATTGCTCTAAGCGCTGATCCCAATCTATCCCTGCTTGGCAGAATAAATCATAGCTCGTGTCACCCAACGCAAGCACGGAAAACTGCAATGATGCCAAGCTAGGCATTGATTCATGTGAAACTTGCGTCCAAAGCGCCTGCGCGTTATCGGGCATTTCGCCATCGCCGTATGTACTGGTAACAATGAGCAATGTGTCAATTTTTGCAAAGACCTCTGCATCGACTTCATCCATGCTTTTGATAATAGGCGATAAACCACGCGCCTTTGCTAATTTTGCCACGTCACGCGCCACCGATTCCGCCGTCCCTGTCTGACTTCCATACAAGACGTGCACACTACGCGCACTTGAGGCTTGGCTATTTGCATTATTGGCTAATTGAGAGCACAGTCCAGCGAAAAATCCGCTAAGCCACGCGTATTGACCTTCGCTGTAAGGCGCGTCACTTGGAAGTTGATGTATTTTCATCTTAATTCTTAACCTAAAATTTATTATCCCAATTTAACCGGCCAACTCTTGCGTGAATTCTCGTCCAACGAGCGTGGCTAATTGTTTATCTACGCAGGGTACTTGAGCAAGTGCCGCGCGGTTAATACGACTTTGCTCAATAATCCAAACCGTCGATCCCATTGAATTGATACTTTGTACCGAGCGGTTAATCAATGCAGTTTTATAATCGTTCAAGCGTTTACTGGCTATCAATACCGCAAGTTGCTCATGGCTATACGCTGCGTAGGCCTCGCGTGTTGTTTTCAATAGCGCGTCTTGTAATTTACGTGGGCGTGATAAAATCAGTTTTTTCGCCGCTTGCTCAATGTGCATTGCCGTACGCGCTGATTCTGGTGCGGTTTTTAGCATATCACCAGCCAATGCTTGCGCTTTTTTGAGAACAGCAAAACTATTGATTAAATTCACCGCCAGCACGCTGTCTGTGTCGCCATAAGCAGGCACGTCACCGTCAAACAAAAAACGACCTGATTGATAAGCCAACTTTACCTGCGCAATTTTTTCTTGTGCTAACGCTACCGCTAACTCTTCAATCATCTCTTTCTCGTCCATTGAAGACTTGAGATAGCTAGCTGTTTGCGTTTTATACAACCAAAGCGGTACGGCAAATTTGAATGAATGACGCTCTTTTTCCCAATTAGCCAGCAGATTACGCGCTTTACTTGAATTTGCGTACTGCGCATGGTCTTCAAGCATGGCTAAAATAATTTGCTCATGCGCTTTAGCGGTGTCTGTCTCTTCAGTTAAAGTATGTAATTCAACGGACGTTTTATCATAAAGCGCTGTTAATTTATTATCTGGGTCGTACTGATACGCATTTCCCCCAGACATCCCATTACAAAAGCCTTTGCCAAACGTACCGATATTGAGCACAGCGCCATTGGTCATGTATTCACACCCAAAATCACCAACTCCCTCAACAACCGCCATCGCCCCTGAATTGCGCACAGCAAAGCGATCTCCTGCCTCGCCATTGATAAAGGTTTTGCCACCAGTAGCCCCAAACAAAGCAAAATTACCAATCAGCACATTGTTGCCCTGCGTTTTGATTCCGCCGCCTGGCGATTCAACCACAAGCACCCCGCCGCTTGCTGATTTGCCTACACCATCATTTGCTGTGCCGAGATGATGCAGTTTCATGCCATCATTTAAAAACGCGCCGTAACTTTGCCCTGCGCTACCATGCGTGCGAATCACAACCGTTTCAGGCGCTAAGTAGCGACGACCGTTGCCGTGCGTGTAAATAAATTTCGCCGCTGTTTTGTGCGTATAATTGAGTAGGCGCTCAATATCAATAGACACTTGACCACCCACGGTTTTGTCATTGTTATTTAGCTTAAATTCGTCACCTTCGATAATAATCTGCTCAGATTGACCGTCCGCCAAAAATGCTTGAACACGCGAGAGAATCTTGTCGTCTATATCAAAACCCGCTTCTAAATAAATGGGCTTCTCAATTTTAATTTCCTCAACTTCGTGTAGCATTTTTGTGAAATTCAACTGACCAACCATACAAGGATGATCTATCAAATGCAGCAAATCCGTTTTACCGCGTATCGCCCGTAAACTTTGATACCCCAAAGCTGCCAGCAATTCTCGCACTTCATGCGCAACGTTCATAAAGTATTGCGCGAGCACGCGTGCATCGCCTTTAAACTCTTCGTGTGCGGTAGTTAACCCGGCAGGACATTTGATATTACAATTTTTCGCCATCACGCAACGTAGCATCATCAGCGCCGTCGTACCAAATTCAAATGAATCGGCCCCCAAAATGGCTGATTTCACGACATCAAGACCGCTTTGATGCGCCCCACTGCAACGCAGCACAACTTTATCACGCAGGCCATTCACCGACAGTGCTTGATGCACCTCAGCAATACCAATCTCAGGTGAGCGTCCCGCATTTTTTAAACTTGTCACCGCCGCAGCGCCTGTGCCACCCGTATTGCCGGCAATGTTAATGACATCAGCGCCCGCTTTGGCAACGCCCACAGCAATCGTGCCAATACCTTCTGAAGAAACCAATTTCACGCCCACTTTAACGCGAGCAGCCTTTGCATCATGGATAAGCTGTCCTAAATCTTCAATGGAATAGGTATCATGATGTGGCGGTGGACTTACCAACTCAACTTTGGGTGTACCGCCACGCAATGCCGCAATCTCAACGGACACTTTCATCGCTGGCAACTGACCGCCTTCACCGGGTTTTGCGCCTTGCGCAATTTTAATTTCAATTTCTTCCAGCGTGGGATCGGCTAAATACCCTGTCCATACCCCAAAACGTCCCGAAGCAAATTGTTTAATTTTGCTGGATTTAATGCTGTTAAAGCGACTAAAGTGCTCGCCACCTTCACCAGAATTACTTAATGCGCCAACAATATTCGTGCCTTGCGCCACTGCTTCGTGCGCTTCACCTAGCAACGCACCGTGACTCATCGCCCCTGATGCCAAGGTTTTGGTAATTTGATGTGCAGGCTGAACATCACTTAACGCTAAAGGTTCGCGGGCCGTTTTAATGGTATTGAGGTAATCAAATAACAAACTTCCTGCCGGCACATTCGTGACAGTTAACGCATCGCCGACAACATTCAACGCACAAGACACCAAATGAAAATCATCAATAAAACGTTTTTTCAAATGCGTTTCGAGCGCCAATAATCGTGTTTGTGTATTATTTCTGGTAAAAACAATTTTGAATAAATCATCTGCTTTTGTCACAGACAAGCCGTGAATCAAATAATTAACATTACCGCGCAGATTTTGCTTGCCTAAAATGTTGTCAAAATCCTCTACACTGTTTGCTGTTGCCACACTCACAGGAAAAGCCATAATATCGCGCAACGCCGCTGGACGCAGATCGCGCTCGGTATAGAGATTTTGCGCAAAATGACGGTAAGCAGGCGTGACACCAAACGCATCAATTTGTTCGGGCGTGCGCTTTTCATAGCCTAAATCTAAATAAGCGGTATCACTGGCTTGTGGCGATTTTTCCTGCGGAATATACAAAATGGCTTCATCGGTCATGTGAATGTATTCACGCACCGCCACGTTGCCATACGAATGCCCCGCCCCATCTTGGCGTTCTTTGAATAAGCCAAGGAACGGAATGTCTTTTTCATCATTCACTGCCAAGGCTTTTTGATGCCACGCCGTCGCGCTTGCTGCAATATCTGCATAGCGCACACCACCTACTGACGAGTGAATATT
>DPKY01000160.1 GCA_003542275.1 Methylococcaceae bacterium
GACACCGACAAGGTACCGTCTGCATTTTTTGCTGAGGCAGGCAAATCAATCGCATCACCGGTCAATTTATTCATCATGTCGGCGTATACATTTTGACTGGCGGCGTTGATATTGGTTTTTGCCGCTTCCGCTAATTGATTAGCGGTAATCATCAATGAACTCGCTTGCGCCGTATCCGTCGTCCCACGCGCTTGAATCACCGCATCGGTTGCTGATACACTCAACGCTGTTGATTGATTGGCTGCATCACCTGCTGCTACCGTATCCGTAAATGCTTGAGAAACTAATGTTTTTGCTTTATTTGCCACCGTTGCCAGTTGCGTTACCCCAGAAGACAGCGCGATAGCCGCCGCCGCTTTGGCATTCGCTGCTGAAGCGGATTTCGCCAACGCCATATCGGTTGGTGATTCCGCTGCTTTTTTCGCGGCAACGATAGCGGCATTCGCCAATTTCGCTGCTTCGGCAGCGGCTCTCAAATCGGCGTTTGACGCTGCTTCATTGGCGTTTGCTGCAATCGTTGCAGCAAGCGTTGAATCAATGGCTTGACTGGCGGGACTGAGGGTTGTCTTTGTCACTGGTGCTAATAATTGCCCCATATTAGACACTGCAACTGAAATACGGCTATTGGTATCTGTCGTTGCACCCACTTGAATATTGAGACCGCCCGCTAAATCACCATTTAAGATTTTTTTACCGTTAAATTCACTGTTTTGTATCACACGCAACAATTCATCGTTGAGCGCTTTAAATTCGGTGTCCATTTTTGCACGGTCTGACGCTGACACGCTCGCATTACTAGAAGATTGAACGGCTAAGTCACGCATACGCTGTAGCGTATCTGTCAATGAACCAAGCGCTCCTTCTGCGGTTTGTGTAAGAGAAATACCATCGTTTGCATTTCTCACCGCAACCGTCATGCCGCGCACTTGCGAGGTCATTCTATCGGCAATCGCAAGACCTGCCGCGTCATCTTTTGCGTTGTTGACGCGCACGCCCGACGACAAACGTGTCATCGCTGTAGAAAGTGCCTGTGATGAACCGTTTAAGTTACGTTGACCGTTAATCGAACCCAAGTTAGTATTGATGATAAGAGCCATGTTACTACCTCCAAAAAGGATAAAAATAAAAATAGATTTTTTAAGTTAAAGTCATTCTTCACGCCGTGTAACGATGTTGTGGATTTTTTGATTCTTCATTGCTTTATCCAAATAAATCACACGCTAAAAAGTGCGCCATAACATCCGTTGCTAAACATAAAGCACAATAAAGGCCAACTTTAAAAAATACTGTAATAACAAATAGATATACAAAATAAAATGAAAAAATAGCCAATAATTTGACTTTTTATTTTCTTTACATTCCATAAAAAACGGTTTTTTAATGTGACAACATTTCATCAACACAAGCGAAACATTCTTATTTTTGAATATGTCACGGGCGGGAGATTTGCCCTTGAAACACTGCCCGCCAGCCTAGCGGCAGAGGGACAAATGATGGTGGAGGCATTACTTTCAAATTTTGCGGCGTTACCAGACGTAAACGCGTGGGTAATGCCTAGACAGGATACGCGCCCGCTGGACGCACATTTTAAAGCGCAAATTCAACACGCTGACGCTGTTTGGGTCATTGCGCCAGAGTTTGATGGAATTTTGGAGACATTTTGTCGTTATGTTGAAGCGTCAGGCAAAAAATTACTCACCTCCCCTTCGTCTGCGGTGAGCGTGACGGCAAACAAATTGATGACCTTTGAGCAACTGTGCCGTGCTCACATTCAAACGGTTCCAACAGCTCTCTTTGACGAAAACCATGACTATGACACAACGCAAGCGTGGATTATCAAGCCCATTGATGGCGCGGGCGCAGAAAATACATTTTTATTAACGTCGATAAACGATTGGCAACAACGCCCTCAACTCAATAAGGCATTTATTATTCAACCTTATATCGAGGGTGAAAAAATCAGTTTATCGTGTCTCTTTCATGAGGGGAGCGCTGAGTTACTTTGCGTGAATTTACAGTTATTTGAACAAAAAGAAACGTGTTTTGCACTGCAGACCATTCGCGTCAACGACCGCCCCGACCACACGGGCGATTATCAGCGCCTTGCCTCACAAATTGCTTGTGCATTTCCGGATTTATGGGGCTATGTGGGTATTGATTTGATTCAAACACCTACCACCTGTTTTGTGCTTGAAATCAATCCGCGTCTCACCACTTCTTTTACCCAAATTGAGACGCAGTTAGGTATCAATGTGGCGAGCAAAGTGATGGCATTGTGGTATGATTAACGCGTTGATTTTTTAGCGTTAGAGGAGTTCATCATGACACAGCCCCCCCCATCATTAAATGAGAAAATAGCGGATATTTTGGCGCAAGAAGACGCTATCGCCCAGCGTCAGAGTTGGAAAGGACGCTTAAAACACATTTGGCAAGCAGAAAACCGCCTAGACGCTTTAAAAACTGAAATACTGACCAATTTGAGCAAAAAAGCGCTGTTTACCCTGTTTTTAATTATGGCGTTTGTCTTCGCGCTGACACTCTCGGTTTTGTAAACTTAATCTTTGCGCGTTTACACAGTATGCTCTTGGCACAATTTTTCACTGTCGCTTTGGCTCAGTGACTGATGCGTCAAGCCGCAGGTGAAACCTGAATCTGTTGTGGTAAAATATTTGCACGTTTTGCACAAACCAAAGGTTTTTGATTGATTGGCTTTTTGTAGCGCAAGCAACGCCTGGAGAAAAGTGTCTTCATGGCTTAACACATCGGTTTTATTGAGAATATCGCTCGCTTGCGCAAACAAATTAGTCGCGCGAATATTTTGCAAAATCACTTCACCTTTGGGTCGCAAAAATAAATGCACAATACGCTTATCTTGCGTATCGATTTGTTTGCCAATGAGGTCTTTTCGATTGAGCAAAAGCAGTGTCTGCGATACCGTACCGCGCGTCATCCCCAAATAACTGGCTAATGCTGCGGGCGTGTCGCTGAAGCGATTGCAGCGTGAAATATAGTCTAACATTTGAAAATGTACCGGTTGCAAACCAAATTCTGTACACTTTTTGCGCTCCTCAGAGCGAATCAACGCCACCATGCGTTCAACAGAAGCATATACATCAGTAGCCATAATTATATGTTTTTTCAATACCTATGAAATGAATAAGAATAGGCGTAAAAGGGTAGCACAAAAATGCCGCTAACGGGCAAAACAAGTACAAGAATTTTGTTTTATTTCACATTCTTGTACTTGCCTGCCATCTAACCGTTAGCTTTGACCAGGTAACATTCCCACCGAACCCGGCTTGATACGTTTGCACGTTACCGTCACGTCCTGCAAATGACATTGTTTCTTATCGCCCACCTCTCCTTTGCAGTCTGTGCAAATCAATTTGCCGTTATCTTTTACTTGCTCAACGTGCCAACCATAGCCCTGTTTTTGACAAAATATTTTGCTGTATTTATCCACGGTGTAGGGCTTTTGCGCGTGCTCTTTTGCGACGTTCTCTGCAAGGCACAGCGACGGCAGTGTATTAGCCATTAAGTCACGGTACACATACTCGGTAGCATTCGCCACATTTGACGTTAACAAGAGCGCCAACATCCAACTGATTTTTGATAATTTCATTTTGCCCTCCTCAATTTAACACACGGATATTCATTAAGGCCGCTTCTTCTTCAAGCTGCTGTTTAATGGGTTCAAACTTATCGCTCTCGCTTTTTTTCACAATCGCAATCGTTGTCAACAACCCTAAGACAAGCGCACCGATATAAAGCCAAAAACGATCATTTTTTTGTATTTCTTCTTGTGTCATCGCTCATTACCTCGTTATTATTTTTATCGTTATATTTTGCTCAACAATAATAGATAGATTGTCACCTCAATTTGCCTTATCATGGCGATTCGATACTATTTAATTCCTTTTGAATTGTCAATTAAAATATCGATTCGCTATGATTTAACCGCGACAACTCAAAAACACGTTATACTAATAACTAATAACTTTATTCCGTTTACCCGAGGCCATTGAATCATGAAAAGAGCAACAAAAATTTTGTCCACGGCAATTTTGACCGTTTTATCCCTAAGCGCCCAGGCAAGTGATGACGCGGCGCACCTCCATCAACTCTATCAAGAAAACTGCGCCAGTTGCCATGGCGCAGACCACGGTGGCTATCTTGCTCCAGCACTCAACGCGGACACGCTCAAAGGACGCAGTCCAACCGCACTGCGTAGCCTTATCATGACAGGCAGTTTTGATACCTTGATGCCGCCGTTTTACGGAAAACTCTCCGATGACGACATTCGTGGACTGGTCAAGCATCTGCAATCCACACCAAAGCAACCCAATCCCGCGTGGACGATGGAGGACATGAAAAAATCCATGCAAGTCTACGTTCAAGACGAAAGCACACTGCCAAGCAAGCCTACCTATGACATTGACAGCATGGACAATATCATCGGCGTTGCCGCGCGAGGAAAATATGGTCGTGGCGCGGGCTCAAAGGCCGTCTTTATCAACAGTTCAACGCATAAAGAAATTGGCGAAGTGCCAACTGGCACCGCAGCGCACATTATTGAATTCAATCCCGCAAACCCACGCTGGGCGTATGTGAAAACTGACACGGCGGAAATTTTCAAAATTGATTTATATTCCATGAAAGCCGTTCGCAGTATTAAAACGGGCATGAACGGCCCAGGTATTGGCGTATCACGCGATGGAAAATACATTATGGCGGGCTCATTTGTGCCGCATAATGCCGTGATTTTAAATGCCGATACCCTAGAACCACTCAAAACCTTTGAACTCGAAGGCGTTGATCCTGATGGCAAAATGGTGTCTTCTGATTCGGGCATGATTATTGGTACGCCTTTTGCCGACGTGTTTGCGATTGCGCTGGAAAATGCGGGACAAGTGTGGGTGGTGGATTTAAAAGACGGTTTTCCTGTCACGAAAATTACCGATGTGGGCCGTCATTTACATGACGCATTTTTAACGCATGGCGGGCAAAAATTGATGATTGCCTCTTATGATGACAGCATCGTCACCGCTATTGACCTCAAAGAACGCAAAATTATTAAAAAGCTACCTGCTGGCTGCGTGCCCCATGTTGGCGGCGGTTCAGCCGTGAAAGTAGATGGGCGTACACTGGGCTTTGGTACTAACTTTGGCGACTGTGACAAAACCGTCGTGAGCGTTTGGGATTTGGACAAAATGGAATTGGTCAAACAAGTGCCTGTTTCTGGTGGTACAGAATCGCCTGCCGCGCACGCTAATGCCCCCTACGTTGCCGTTGATATCATCTCAAAAGATAAACGCGCAAGAACCATTCAGCTCATCGATAAAAAATCCCTTGAAGTCGCCAAAACACTCGACGTAGGCGGACACGCGTATTTCCCTGAATACAGCGCCGATGGTAAATTCTTGTATGTAAGTGCTGGCTACAATGGTGATGAAGTAGCGGTATATAATTCAAGCACTTTTGAAAAAGTGGCATCGATTGGCATGGAAAGCCCGGCCGGTATTTTTTCACGCGGGCGCGTAAAATACATGACACGTGGCCTTTCACCTGATGAAATGAAAGGAGCAAAATAATGAAACGGCTCGTTTTATTCCTCGCGGCTTTTTTACTGTCAGAAAGTAGCTATGCGGCCAATTTATTTGCTGGACAAGCCAAAGTAGAAGCCGTCTGCTCACAATGCCATGGACTTAAAAAATCCTCTGCTGATGCGCCTTTTCCACGCTTGTTTGAGCGTGATTTCGCCTATCTGCAAATGGCCTTGCAACAATATCGTGACAAAACACGCAAATCTGACATCATGAATGCGGTGGCGGGTTTACTTAGCGACGAGGACATTGACAATATCGCGGCGTATTATGACAACATTCACCCTGCATCTAAATGAGGTATCTAAAATGAAAAAATGGCTATTGTTATTATGTTTCACAGGTAGTTGTTTTGCTGGCGAACCGTCTGAGCAAAGACAAGCTGAATTGCGTACCTTAGTCAAAAACGATTGTAGTGCGTGTCACGGTTTAACGCTACAAGGTGGCATGGGCCCCTCGCTCAAGCCCGAGTCACTGGCTGGAAAGCC
>DPKY01000183.1 GCA_003542275.1 Methylococcaceae bacterium
CAATGTTTAAACAATTATTTGATCCCGCGACATGGACTTATACCTATCTTATTGCCGATGATGTTTCAAAAGAGGCGGCGTTTATCGATCCAGTGAATACGCATTTGGATATGTATTTGGCTTTGCTCAAAGAACACGGTTTAACACTCAAATACAGCTTTGAAACCCATGTACACGCCGACCACATTACCGCAAGCGGTTTGCTACGCCAGCACACAGGCGCAAAAACGTGTGTAAGTCAACACGGCGGAGCGCAACTGGTCGATATTGAAATCAATGATGGGGATATTTTCACGCTAGGCGAAGAGAAAATTAAAGCGATTCCCACCCCAGGCCATACCCCGGGTTGCACCTCTTTTTTATGGCGTGACCGTTTATTTAGTGGTGATTCATTGTTTATTGGCGGCTGTGGTCGCACCGATTTCCAAGGCGGGGATGCGGGGTCTTTGTATGATGCAATCACGCAGCGTTTATTTACCTTACCTGGTGACACACTCGTTTATCCCGGACACGATTATCAACAACGCTGGGTCAGTAATATCGAGCAAGAGCGCACCACCAATCCACGTCTTGCCAATAAAACACGCGAACAATTCATTGATATTATGATGAATTTGAATCTGCCACGCCCTCGATTGATTGATGAAGCGGTGCCGGCGAACCGTTATTGCGGTTTAGATGAAGAAGAACGCACCCAAGCGGTGAAAAACCGAGAAAAAAATGGCTCAACGGCATCGTTTATGATGCAAAGCGGTGGTGTAACCGGACAAGATTTGGTGACCATGGCCAAACAAAACATCACAGAAGTCAGCGTTGAAATGGCGAGAAACTTGCTCAAAGAAGGCGAGATTACGTTAATTGACACGCGTGAAGAAAGTGAATTTGCCGCAGGGCATATTGATAGCGCAATCCTACTTCCACGCGGTACCATTGAATTTAAATTAAATACGATTTCAGAAATGGCAGATAAATCCAAGCCCGTGTTAATTTATTGCCGTACAGGTGGGCGCTCAGCACTTGCCGCGCAAACGCTACAAACATTGGGGTACACCAATGTGCTGTCGCTTGCTGGCGGTTTTGAAGCATGGAATAAGTAAAGCGATAAGTAAAACCGGCGAAAATCGGCGCATTGTGTGGATTTTCGCTTTGTTTTTTTATCCATTTTCAATTCTTTCCAGTGTCGTCACGTTACCATGCCTTTTTTTCCTATTGTTAGCTGGCTAAAAACCTATCGTCGCGCCGATTTGCATGGCGATGTCTTTGCCGGTCTTATCACCGCTATTTTACTTGTTCCACAAGGCATAGCCTTTGCGCTACTCGCGGGGTTGCCGGCGCAGTTTGGTTTGTATGCGAGTATTTTGCCACCGCTTGTGTATGCCGTCTTTGGCACCAGTCGCACGCTGTCAGTAGGCCCCGTGTCAGTGGCGGCAATTATGATTGCAAGTGCCTTGCAGTTGCCTGAAGTGAGCGCCTTAGGAAATCCATTGCAAAGCGCTGTCATGTTATCAGCTGAAAGCGGCGCGATATTGCTGGCAATGGCGCTTTTTCAAATGGGCGGACTGGTGAATTTTATTAGTCATCCCGTCTTAACGGGCTTTACCAGTGGCGCGGCATTGCTCATTATGGGCAGTCAGCTTCCGCAGGTACTGGGACTAAAACCACCCAGTTGCGGTCTTGATGCCTTTTGTTATCTTACCTATTTAGACAGTACCCATCTAGTCACGCTTGCACTGAGTGTTGCGTCACTGGCATTGCTGTTATTTTTTGGTAAACCCTTGTCGTGGCTGTTGCAACGCCTTAGATTTTCCCCTGCGTTGATCAATTCAATAACCAAATGTGGCCCGCTCATGACCGTGGTTGTCGCCACGCTTGCGGTGGGGCATTGGCAGTTGGGTGAGCGTCATGTGGCCGTAGTCGGTGAGGTGGTAGCGGGCTTGCCGCATCTTCAGTTGGATTTTTTTGATGTTGACACATGGAAAATTCTCGCCTCGCCAGCGAGTTTTATTGCGTTAATTGCCTATGTTGAAAGCGTGGCGATTGCCAAAGTGGTTGCCAATTTGCGCGGCGAGAAAATCAATCCCAATCAAGAACTCATTGCCATTGGATTGGCCAATTTTGCCACAGCAATGTCTGGAGGAATGCCTGTTGCGGGCGGATTTAGTCGCACGATGGTCAATTTTGCCGCCGGTGCACGCACACAAATTGCGATGGTGATTGCGGCGCTGTTACTGGCGGTCGCGGTGATGTTTTTCACCGCATGGTTTACAAACATTCCCAAATCCGCTTTAGCGGTGATTATTTTGGTGGCTGTTTTTCCTTTGGTGAAATTCAAAAACATTGCGCACACTTGGCACTATGACCGTGGTGACGGGATTGCACAAATAGCAACACTGATTAGCGTACTGGTTTTAGGGATTGAAGAAGGCATTATGCTTGGCATTTTCTTAACCTTTGCCAGTTATTTGCGCAAAGCCAGCCATCCTCATATTGCCGTCGTTGGCCGATTGCCTCAAACAAAACATTACCGCAATATAAAGCGCCATCAAGTACAAACATGGCCGCATTTACTACTGCTGCGCATTGATGAAAATATCACCTTTGCCAATATGAATTTTATTGAAGCCTTTATTGATGCGCAACTGCAAAGTGCACCTGAGGTGAAGCACGTTGTGCTAATTTTCACGTCAGTGAGTGACATTGATACCACTGCGCTAGAAGCTTTAGAGCAACTCAACTGCCGTTTTCAACATAGTGGCATGACCTTGAATTTTGCCGAAGTAAAAGGCTTTTTGCTCGATAAAGTTCAACATAGCGATTTGTTTGCCCATTTGAGCGGACAATTATTTTTTGATACAGATGAAGCGGTTGTGTCGCTAACGGCGAAAAGCAAATGAGCCATCGTTTCACATGGGAAATTGTCATCGCTTTAACGATTAAATTTACTTTATTTGGATTGGTGTGGTGGCTGTTTTTCGCAGGGCAAAAAATAAAAGTAGATGAAGAAAAACTTACGCAACGACTCTTTGGCGCTGCAACATTAAGCGAGGAAAAAGTAACATGATTACCACAGAAGTTGTTGATTTATCGCGGATGCAATTTGCTATCACGGCGATGTATCATTTTTTGTTTGTACCGCTCACGTTGGGCTTGTCGTTTATCTTAGCGATTATGGAATCGGTGTATGTGATGACAGGCAAAACCATTTACAAAGACATGACCCGTTTTTGGGGGAAACTCTTTGGCATTAACTTTGCCATGGGTGTGACGACCGGTTTAACAANNGTACCGCTTGCCATTGAAGGCATGATGGCGTTCTTTTTAGAATCGACATTTGTGGGCTTATTCTTTTTTGGTTGGGAGAGAATGAGTAAATTGCAGCATCTCACGACCACTTGGTTATTAGCGCTGGGCACGAATTTATCTGCTTTGTGGATTTTAATTGCTAATGCGTGGATGCAAAACCCTGTGGGCGCAGAATTTAATTACGATACGATGCGTATGGAATTATCGAGTTTTGCCGAGATTCTTTTCAATCCCGTTGCGCAAGTGTAATTTGTCCATAC
>DPKY01000098.1 GCA_003542275.1 Methylococcaceae bacterium
CGCAGGTGGACAATATCACCTTTACTGTTGAAAAACTCTTGGCTGCGCAGGGGGCGTTGCAATGCCACGATAGTGAGATGCTGCAAGCAAACTTGATTGAACTCTATCACCACCCCCAAAAAAGAGCGCAACTCATTGCTAATGCAAAACAGGTGGTTGCCCAAAATCAAGGTGCAACACAACGAATTTATCATTTACTCAATCTTGACTCACTGACTTAAAAACTATGACCCAAAAACTTTACATTCAAACCAACGGTTGTCAAATGAATGAATACGACTCGGATAAAATGCGTGACGTATTGCAAGCCTCGCACGGGTTTGAATTAACAGATGATCCTAAATTGGCGGATGTACTGCTACTTAATACCTGCTCTATTCGTGAGAAAGCCCAAGAAAAAGTGTTTTCTGCGCTCGGAAAATGGCGAAAACTCAAAGACAAACGCCCTGAGGTGATTATTGGTGTTGGGGGGTGCGTAGCAAGTCAGGAAGGCGCCGCTATTCAAAAACGTGCCCCATTTGTGGACATGGTATTTGGCCCTCAGACGCTACATCGCTTGCCGCAATTACTCAATGACGTGCGCTCACAACACAAACCGGTTGTGGATATTTCGTTTCCTGAAATTGAAAAGTTTGATAACTTACCCGAAGCGAAAGCGGATGGTGTGAAAGCGTTTGTATCGGTTATGGAGGGATGCAGTAAATACTGTACCTATTGCGTTGTGCCCTATACGCGAGGCGAAGAAATTAGCCGACCACTTGATGACATCTTGGCCGAAGTTCGCGTTTTAGCGAGGCAAGGGGTGAGAGAAATCAATTTACTAGGACAAAATGTGAATGCCTACCGTGGTGAGATGGCAGAGGGTGATATCGCCGATTTTGCGCTACTGCTTCATGCGGTCGCGGGTATTGAGGGCATTGATCGTCTACGTTTTACCACCTCACATCCCATGGAATTTACGGATGGCCTAATTGAGGCTTTTGCGGAAATTCCCCAACTGGTCAATCATCTGCATTTGCCTGTGCAAAGTGGTTCAAACGCGATTTTGCAAAAAATGAAACGCGGCCATGTCGTGGATGATTACAAAGCGATTATCCAGAAATTACGCAAAGTGCGTCCTGATATTAGCTTATCTTCAGATTTTATTATTGGATTTCCTGGTGAAACGGACGTGGAGTTTGAAGAAACCATGGCGTTTATTGACGAGATTGGTTTTGATTTTTCGTTTAGTTTTATCTACAGTCCAAGACCTGGTACGCCCGCAGCAGAGTTTGCAGACGATGTTCCCATGGACGTGAAAAAGTGGCGTCTTGAGCGTTTTCAACAGCGCATCAATGAAATGACCGCCAACATTTCACAAAGCATGGTAGGCAGTACGCAAACGGTGCTGGTTGAAGGGCAATCCAAAAAAGATTCGCTACAAATGCAAGGGCGCACAGAAAATAACCGTGTGGTGAATTTTATTGGTCACCCGCGCCTCACTGGGCAATTTGTGGATGTCGTGATTACCCAAGCATTGCCCAATTCATTGCGTGGTCGAATTGTTGAGGTGACCGCCGACACAGCGAGTGCGTTATGAGTTCACGAGAATTAGTGTTATTGCCTGATGAGAATGATCGCCTCGTCAATTTTTGCGGGCAATATGACGAGCATCTTCGCCATTTAGAAAAGCGCCTTGGTATTACTGTTGCCAATCGAGGGAATCATTTTCAACTCAGTGGCGAGGACGCTATTTTGGACGCGTGTTGTGAATTGATGAAAAACTTATATACCCTCACCGAAAAAGACTATCTCACCCCCGAGATGGTGCATTTAGCTGTGCAAGAAGCGGGAATTGAGGTTGCTGTTGTCGAGGAGGCGCCGGTGAGAGCGCCTGTTGTGATTAAAACCAAACACGGTTTAATCAAAGGGCGCGGGGCGAATCAGAAAGGCTATTTACAGCAGATTATGTCGCATGATGTGAATTTTGGCATTGGCCCAGCGGGCACCGGCAAAACCTATCTTGCCGTGGCTTGCGCAGTGCACGCGTTGCAAACCGAGCAAGTGAGAAAAATTATTTTAGTGCGTCCCGCCGTGGAAGCGGGGGAGAAACTGGGGTTTTTACCTGGGGATATGGCGCAGAAAGTCGACCCGTATTTGCGTCCGCTCTATGATGCACTCCATGAGATGTTAGGGCTTGAGCGCGTGGAAAAATTGATTGAAAAAGGGGTGATTGAAGTAGCGCCTTTAGCGTTTATGCGGGGGCGGACGTTAAATAACGCGTTTATCATTCTCGATGAAGCCCAAAATACCACGCTCGAGCAAATCAAAATGTTTTTAACGCGCCTTGGTTTTGGTTCTACTGCGGTGATTACGGGCGATATTACGCAAATTGATCTGCCAAATGAAAAAATGTCTGGCTTGCGTCATGTACTCAATATTTTGCAAAAAGTAGACGGGATTAGTTTTACCTTCTTTGGCGTGCGTGATGTAGTACGTCATCCTCTCGTACAACGGATTGTCGAAGCGTATGAATCCTTTGAAAAAGAGCAAGTGAGTACGTCTCTGCCATGAACATGATTGAAATTCAATGCGTGTCAACGCATCCACAGGTTCCTGAAGACGCGCTGATTGTTGCATGGGCGAATGCTGCGTTGCAGGAATTGAGCGAGTGTGTTGAGATGGTAATTCGTATTGTTGACGAAGCCGAGTCAGCGCAACTCAATGAAACTTTCCGGCATAAAGCGGGAGCCACCAATGTACTCAGTTTTCCTTTTGAAGTGCCTGAGGGCATTGAACTCAATTTACTGGGTGACCTTGTGATTTGCGCCCCCGTACTTGAAAGAGAAGCGCTCGCCCAACAAAAAACGTCCCATGCGCATTGGGCGCATATTGTCATTCACGGCACACTGCATTTACTTGGCTATGATCATATTGACGACGCGCAAGCACACGAAATGGAAGCAAAAGAAATTGCTTTACTAAACACTTTATCTATCTCCAATCCTTACGACGAAATTTAACGCTATGAACGACGACTATCCTCCTGCGACGCCACAGAGAACGTGGCTTGATAAAATCAGTCAC
This sequence comes from Methylococcaceae bacterium, assembly GCA_003542275.1. GTDB lineage: Bacteria > Pseudomonadota > Gammaproteobacteria > Methylococcales > Methylomonadaceae > UBA10906. The sequence continues at coordinate 3,067 of DPKY01000098.1, forward strand.
CTGCTGACGGGTGATCCTCAAGATTTGGATGATTTAGTGGATATTTTGCGCGAAGCACGCACGCGTAGTTTGCTTGATAGTGAGGCACTGTCGATGATTGAAGGTGTTTTGCAAGTATCACAGATGCGCGTGCGTGACATTATGATTC
>DPKY01000102.1 GCA_003542275.1 Methylococcaceae bacterium
GTCATCATTACGGCAAACGGGCGTGAAGAAGTCATTCAAGAAATTAAACAAACCGGCATTGAAAATATCCTGCTCGAACCCATTAGCCTCTCGTTCCTGTTTAATATGACGATGCGTTTACTGGGGGAAGCCTACGATGAAATGGACATGGCATCCCAATGGACACAAACACCTACGTCTCAAGCGCTCTCGCAGTCGCTACGCACAATTGAGGGCGCCTCTATTTTGCTCGTTGAAGATAACGAGCTCAATCAAGAAATCGCCTACAATCTGCTCACCGATGAAGGGCTACACGTGGACATGGCACAAAACGGTTTTGATGCACTAGCGCTGCTGGATTTGAACCGCTATGACCTTGTGCTCATGGATATGCAAATGCCGGTGATGGATGGTATCAGCGCCACCATTGAAATCCGAAAAAAGCCGCAACTCGCGCAACTTCCCATCATCGCCATGACCGCTAACGTCATGGCGGAAGATAAAGAAAAATGCTTTGCAGCGGGCATGAATGATTTTGTCACAAAGCCCATTGATCTTGAACAATTATTTCATGTGCTCTTGAAATGGATTTCACCTAAACATCAAACGGTTGCGCAAAATGAACACGAACACCACCACGATTATGCTGACGACATCACGCTACCTAGCATTGACGGCATTGATGTTGAGATAGGACTCAAGCGTATTTTAGGCAAAAAGAAATTTTACCTAGCCATGTTAAGCAGCTACGCGCAAAATCAAGCAACAATCGCGCAGCAAATTCGTGAGGCACTTAGCAAAGCAGATTACGCCAGCGCAGAACGCATCGCGCATTCCACAAAAGGGCTCAGCGGGAATATCGGTGCCACCAAACTGCAAAAAATGGCGGCTGAACTGGAAAAAATGATTGCAAATAAACCACCTCAAGCCGATATTGATGAGAAACTGTCATGTTTTGAGCAAGAACAATCGGGCATTCTCGCCGCGCTCAATGCGGCAATGGCTACGCAATCTCCCCTCAACAATACACCAGACAGCGAAAAAAACGCCATTGACCTCACACAAGCCCTTTTAATTTTGGCACAATTAACCGAATTATTAACCGAGCAAGATCATGCTACGGTGAAATTTTTTGAAACACATAGTGCACTGCTTGAAGCGACATTGGGTGCAGAAAAATTTAACCTTGTACGCAAAGACGTCAAGCAATACGATTTTGATAAAGCTCTCGCACGTCTTAACACCATAGAGGAATCATAAAAATAGATGAACGAGTTGACCTTTCAAAAGCCGACTATTTTAGTGGTAGATGATGTACCCGATAATTTAGATTTAATTGGTGAATTACTCGGTGACATATACCGTGTAAAAGTCACTAACGCCGGTCAAAAAGCGCTAGATATGCTCAACAAGGGCACACGCCCTCATCTGATTTTACTTGATGTGATGATGCCTGATATGGATGGCTATGACGTCTGTCGACAACTCAAAGCCCAGCCTGAAACGCAGGGCATCCCCATTATTTTTCTCACGGCCAAAATTGGTCAAGCCGATGAGCAAAAAGGCTTTGAATTAGGTGCAGTCGACTACATTACCAAGCCAATTAACCCCGCAACGCTTATGGCGCGTGTCAAAACGCATATTGACCTCTACAATAAAACGCTATTTTTAGAAGAATTGGTCACGCAGCGCACACAAGAAATCTCCGTGATTCAAGATGTCACCGTGCACGCACTGGCCTCGTTAGCGGAGACGCGTGATAACGACACGGGCAATCACATTCGCCGCACGCAAAATTACGTTAAATTACTCGCACAGCATCTGCAATGTCACCCGCGCTACGCACATTTTCTAAATCAAGAAAACGTCATTGAAACACTGTATAAATCCGCTCCCCTTCACGATATTGGCAAAGTGGGTATTCCTGATGCGATTTTATTAAAACCGGGAAATTTTGAGCCCGATGAATTTGAAATCATGAAATCACACCCCCAACTAGGACTCAATGCGATTTTGCACGCTGAAAAAGAATTGGGACTTGAAGTGCCCTTTTTAAAATGCGCAAAAGAAATTGCGTATGGTCACCACGAAAAATGGGATGGTAGCGGTTACCCGCAAGGCCTCGCTGGGGACGAGATTCCCATTTCAGCGCGTTTGATGGCGCTTGCGGATGTATATGATGCACTCATTAGCGAGCGCGTCTATAAAAAAGGGATGCCTCATGAAAAAGCGGCTGAAATTATTGCAAAGGGAAAAGGCACCCATTTTGACCCCGATATGGTAGATGCCTTTTTTGCATTACACGAAGAATTTCATGCCATTGCACGGCGTTTTTCTGATGCACAGGCTTAATAATTCAAAAAACTACAAAATAATATCAGATGGCGACAGTGCCATCACACCGGACAGTTGAATTTGGAACTCTGCTGCGAGATCATTATCGTTGCTACCAAACAAGACGTTATTTTCAAACCACAACACGCCATTGCCACCGGTCGTCGCTAAATTCGCCGACGTACCAATAAAAGTAAACGCATCGTTGACACGAGTGGTCAATTTGGCATCGATAGCCGATAAATCTATTTTGTCGCCTAAGGTGAAATCTGCAATCACGTCACTTGTTGTGGACGTTAGCCCTATCTCAGCAATGTTATTGAATTTAAATTTATCACTACCCGCGCCGCCGGTTAATTTATCAAAACCACTGCCACCTATGAACAAATCATCACCATCACCGCCAGACAGTATATCATCGCCGCCGCCACCTAAAAGCTGATCACTGCCCTCCGCACCAAGCAATTCATCGTCGCCATTGCCACCATTGAGAATATCGTTACCCAGTGCGCCGTAGTAATAATCATCACTCTGCGTGCCGCTCCAGCGATCATCACGCTCATCGCCATGGTAAGCGGAACTAAGTATCCCTGATTGGGTTGAGTAAGTTGTCGCGCTTTTAGTATAAATCCCATCGGCATTGGTATCAGAATACACGGTGGTTTCCATCACACCATGTTCAGATGCCGTTTTGACAATGTCTGCGCCTTGAAGGGTAAAAATGTCGTTATCATCTTGGCGCTCTTGGCGCACAACACCACGTTTTACTTCATAAACAGCCGTGATAACTTGATTGACAACGTCGAATTTATAGCCTTCGTGCACTTGGGTGAGTGCTTGCGACGTCGTTGATAAACCTCCCCCTAAAGAGACGCCCATTTTAGAAAAAAGCCCATCGCCATCGGTATCGCTGTAAACAGTCGTTTCAAGGCGACCATGCGAATTTTCCGTTTTGGTTACCTGATTTGTTGTCGCGTCAAAAGACCACAACTCATCGGCCTCCATTTTTTCTGCTTTGACGCGACCATTTTTTAATTCAAAAACGCCTACAACTTCATTGTTTTGTATCGTAAATTGATACGCTTTTGTTGAGTTTTTACTCATTGTGACACCTCATTCAGTAGAATTGATAAAAAAACACATAAATGCAATGTACTGTTTATAACATATCAGCGTTAATTAAAACTGAAAGAAGCCAGCAAAAAGTGTGAAAATCAACACGATTATGCGCAAAACAAGACGAGAAAACCAAAATCGTTACTGATATTTATCAAAATCATTCGCATTGGGTTTGAGCGCACTTTTGATAATCAAATACAGCAATGCAAGTCCA
>DPKY01000109.1:0-202 GCA_003542275.1 Methylococcaceae bacterium
ATTTTTCCATTGGCATTGAACTTGAGGGCACTGAAACGCAGAATTATACGCCTGCGCAATATGCGTGTTTAAACCGCGTCATTGACGCATTGCTCAATGCTTATCCACGTTTATCTCGGCAGAGAATGACGGGCCATAGTGATATTGCACCGCGACGAAAAACCGATCCCGGTGAAACCTTTGATTGGACGCAAATTATTCC
>DPKY01000109.1:228-2685 GCA_003542275.1 Methylococcaceae bacterium
GTCAACGTGTTCGCGTACCATTTCTGACGTGTGCGTGGTGCGTGTTTGCAGAGCGTTCAAAATGAGAGGGTGTTTTGGCGCATTGCCTAGGGCAACAGCAATGTTTCTTAGCCAGCGCTCATGCCCAATGCGCCGAATAGCCGACCCTTCTGTCTTGTGTAAAAATTCGCTTTCTGTCCAAGAAAACACATCGACAAGTTGCTGCGTATTTAATTGATGACGCGGGTGGAAATCGGGGTTTTTAGTGCGTTGAGCAAAGCGGTTCCAAGGGCAAATTAGCTGGCAGTCATCGCAACCGTAAATGCGATTGCCGATGAGTGGCCGCAACGCAACTGGAATAGCGCCATGCAATTCAATGGTTAAATACGACACGCAGCGCCGCGCATCCACTTGATAAGGCGCTACAATGGCTTGTGTTGGACAAACGGTTAAACACGCGTTGCACTCACCGCAGTGGGCTGTGGCCGGTGTGTCGTATTCTAAAGTCAAATCCGTATAAATTTCCCCTAAAAAAAACCATGAACCCGCTTTACGATGAATTAAATTAGAATGTTTGCCTATCCAGCCTAAACCGGCTTTTTGCGCAATAGCTTTTTCTAAGACCGGTGCGCTGTCTACAAACGCACGGTAACCAAAGGGGCCAATATCCGCTTGGATATAATCAGCCAGTTTTTGCAGACGTTGACGCATGAGTTTGTGATAATCACGCCCAAGTGCATAGCGTGAAATATAGGCCGCTGTGGGCGATTCAAGCGCGTTTTTTGTCGCCGTGAGAGGCTCGGGTAAATATGCCATACGCACGGAAATAATACTTTGCGTATTGTCATGAAGCAGTGCAGGGCGGCTACGTTTTAGACCGTGTTTAGCCATATAGTCTAATTCACCGTGAAAGCCCCGCTCTAGCCACTTTGCAAGATAATTTTCTGCGTCATCGAGTTGCGTGTTGGTAATGCCCACTTGCTCAAACCCCAACGCCACGCCCCATTCTTTAATTTTTTGAACCAGTGTGCGAGACATACGCTAACGCATTGCGCCTAAAAAACCCGTTTGTCGCCACGCCTCATAGAGAACAACAGCCACCGTATTCGATAAATTCAAACTGCGACTATTGGCCTGCATGGGCAAAAATAACGTATTTTCCCCCATCGTTTCTAACAAATTAACCGGCAAGCCACGCGTTTCAGGGCCAAATACCAACGCGTCGCCCGATTCAAATCGCACATCGGTATACTTTTTCTGGCCCTTGGTACTGAGCGCAAAAATCCGTTTAGGCTGTGTTTTTTGAACAAAATCGGCGTACGATTCATGCAACTGCACCGACACCCATTCATGGTAATCGAGTCCGGCGCGGCGCAGTTTTTTATCCTCTAAATCAAACCCCAGCGGTTTGATTAAATGGAGCGTCATGCCCGCATTGGCACATAATCGGATGATATTGCCTGTATTGGCGGGAATTTCCGGTTCAAAGAGAACAATGTGAAACATAATTAGCTATTATCAATGGCAACAGGCGTTAATTTCCAAATTTCATTGTTATAATCAGAAATGGTGCGGTCGGTAGAAAATTTACCGCTTGCAGCGCAGTTGAGAATACTCATTTTTGTCCAACGGTCTTTGTCTTGATAAGCTATTTCAACGCGGCGCTGCGTGTCAACAAAACTGCGGAAATCGGCCAGTGTTTTCCATTGATCATGTGGGCTTTTGAGTGAGTGGATAATGTCATCGAAAATATGCGGCTCAAATTGATTAAAATGCCCGCATTCAAGCAAATTCATGGTGCGACGTAAATCGTCATCATGAATCATATAGGTTTGCGGCTGGTAATGATGGTTAAGTTGGGCTATTTCTTCTTCGGTTAAGCCAAATAAAAAGAAATTGTCATCGCCGACTTCTTCTCGAATTTCAATGTTTGCACCATCTAGCGTACCAATGGTTAACGCGCCATTCATCATAAATTTCATATTGCCCGTGCCGGAGGCTTCTTTGCCTGCGGTGGAAATTTGTTCGGATAAATCCGCACCGGGGCAGATTTTCTCCATGGCGGATACGCGGTAATTGGGCAAGAAAACCAGTTTTAATTTCCCGCCCACTTCGGGGTCATTGTTGATGACACTGCCAACGTTATTGATTAACTTGATAATGCGTTTTGCCATGTAGTAACCAGGCGCCGCTTTACCACCAATCAGCACGCAACGATCCACCCAATTTGCCGTGTCGCCACGTTTAATGCGATCGTATAAGTGAATGACGTGCAGGACATTTAATAACTGACGTTTATATTCATGAATGCGTTTGACTTGCACATCAAAAATCGCATTGACATTAAACTCGACATCATGCTCGATTTTTTTGTAGTCAATTAACCGCTGTTTCGCCTGTTGCTTGAGTGCGTACCAGCGTTCACGAAATTTTTTATTGTCTGCATAAGGGGCTAATTTTTGCAGTTGAGATAAATCA
>DPKY01000156.1 GCA_003542275.1 Methylococcaceae bacterium
TCCCACCAGCGCTCTGCCATGGCGCCAAATTTTTCAATTTCGTGTGCGTGTACGTTTTCGTTCATGGTTGATATGTCTTTCTTAAAATATGAAGTGTTGATAGTTTAGCGTATTAGTAGGTTATTTACCACGCTATGATTATTTAAGACCCTAAACGGCCTCTAAAAATGGCCTCTTAGCGTTGGTTACACCATCAAAAAACGCATTAGGTGTGTTTTGTGATTTGCCAACAATAATGAATTTTTTGATTTCGAGCAAAATCTTCAGGAATGGTTTTTGCACTAATATCGGTGATATGCACCCCCGAAAATGCCCCGACATCAAATTTAAAGCGCCTAAAATTCGTTGAAAAATACAGCACGCCGCTGGGTGTCAATAACGTCAAGGCGTGCGTAATCAGTGCAATATAATCAAGCTGAATATCAAACACCTCCTCCATGCGTTTTGAGTTAGAAAAAGTGGGCGGGTCTAAAAAAATCAAATCATATTGCCTTGCACCGCGTTTTGCTTCGTTTTCAAGCCACGCCACGCAATTAGCTTGAATAAATTCATGTCGCCCTGAAGTGTTGTTAAGTGCTAAATTCGCTTGCGCCCATTGCAGATAAGTCTTTGACATATCCACTGTTGTAGTGACGCTCGCCCCTCCCACCGCTGCGTGCACGGTAGCGACGCCAGTGTAAGCAAATAAATTTAAAAACCGTTTGCCTTGTGCTTGTTTTTGAATCAAAAGCCGGATAGGACGGTGGTCTAAAAACAGCCCCGTATCCAAATAATCTTCAAAATTTACCCGCAATCGACACCCGCCTTCAATTACTTCATGAAAAAAGCCTAGCTCACTGTTTTTTTCATATTGCTCAATGTGGCGTTGTTTTTTACGCACTTTTACAATGACTTGCGCAGGAGAAATACCAACAACCGCAGGAATTTCCGCTAAAATGCCCGCCAAACGCAAAGCCGCTTTGTCTTGGTCAACGTGTTTGGGCGCTTCATATTCTTGCACAATCGCCCACGTTTTCTCGCTGTGGTAAATATCAATTGCCACGGCATATTCGGGCAAATCGGCATCGTATACACGATAACAAAAAACGTGCTGTTGCTTTGCCCATTTTGCCAATTTTTTCAGATTTTTCTGCAAACGATTAGCAAACATTGGCGCCGGTTCAGCGGGCAGGGCGGCAAGGCCTTCAGGTTCAGGCGCCTTCCCCTCCTCGGTGAGGTTTTGGGCCGCGTTGACATCCGCCTCATCAACAAAATCAACAAATGCTTTGGGCGTAAAAAAGGCGTTTTCTTCAATAGGCAAACGAAGAAGTCGACACTCAAGCGCCCCATTAAACAGTGGAACCGGTTTTTTTGAGCGAATGCCTAAACGAAAACCCAATTCGGGATTACTGATAATTAACGCCGCTTGCCAACCAATAAAATGGTTTTTTAAGGTCAAACCAAATTGCTCGTAGAGTTGCGCCGTTTGTGCCAAATCACCTAATCGTTCACCATAAGGCGGATTGCACGCAATTAAGCCTTTTTCCCAGCGTTGCGCGGGGCTTGCTTGGGTAATGTCGCGGCGTTCAATATGAATTTTGCCTTGAAAGCCAGCATTGGCCACATGGGTGAGCGCGGTGTTGACGGTGTGTTTATTTTGATCGAATCCGACAATCAGCGGCAGATGACGCAAGCCTACTTCCCAGCGCTGTTGGGCTTCTTGACAGAGCAATTGCCAGCTGTGTACATCGTGTTTTTTCCAGCCCAAAAAACCAAAATAGGCACGACGAAGTCCAGGGGCGCAATCAGACGCAATCATCGCGCCTTCAAGCAGTAGCGTGCCCGAGCCACACATCGGATCAAGCAGTGATTGCCCTTGCGCGGAAAGTGTATCCCACCCACAACGCAACAGCATCGCCGCCGCCAAATTTTCTTTCATTGGCGCTTCAATGCTCACGTCACGATACCCGCGTTTATGCAAACTTTCACCGGATAAATCCAAACTGAGTTGGGCTTTTTCGCCTTGCAAGTGCACATTGAGACGAATATGGGGTTGTTGTGTATTGATGGTGGGGCGCGTGCCAAATTTAGCACGCATTTGGTCAACGATAGCATCTTTTACTTTCAACGCGCCAAAATGACTGTTAACAATCACCGTTGAATTTTTGGTCGTAAAGCTCACCGCAAAACTGTCATCAGCATTGATGTGTTCATACCAGTTAATGGCTTGAATGGCCGCGTATAAATCATGCAGTGTTTTGACCTCAAACTCACTGAGCACCAGCAGAACACGACTTGCCACGCGCGACCATAAACACACCCGATATGCTAGGGCTAAATCGCCCGAAAAAGCCACGCCCGCTGTTGTGGCTTTGTAATGCGTGACACCGAGAGAAATGAGTTCATTGGTTAAAATCCCCTCAAGTGCTTTTGGGGTCGTGGCAAAAAAATCGTGCGTCATAGTGTGTTTATGAAATGGTATTGAAAAATGGCGTTGACATAAAGAAAAGGGACAACACGGCCAAAAAGCAGATGTTATCCCTAAGAGGTATCAATAGCAGGTCACGACTAAAACGTGATAACGCTTTCACCTTTACTTACCAGCACAACATCTGCTGGACGCGCGGCAAAAATACCCACCATCACAACGCCTGTAATGTTGTTGATAAGATTTTCGAGTTTAAGAGGGTCGACAATGCTCAAATTGTGTACATCTAAGATAACATTATGGTTGTCGGTGACACACCCTTCACGGTAAACGGGCTGGCCGCCGAGTTTGACCAACTCACGCGCCACATAACTTCTCGCCATCGGTACGACTTCAACGGGTAATGGGAATTTACCCAACACATCAACGCATTTGCTCTCATCCGCAATGCAAACAAATTTGCGGCTGGCGGCGGCAATAATTTTTTCTCGCGTCAGCGCCGCGCCACCGCCTTTAATCATTTGTTTATGCGGATTGACTTCATCTGCGCCATCCACATAAATGTCGAGTGTGCCGACGTCATTTAAATCTAAAACACGAATCCCCAAGTTTTTTAAACGCTGTGTACTGGCTTCTGAACTAGACACCGCGCCTTCAATGTCGTCTTTGACGTCAGCGAGAAAATCAATGAAATGATTGACCGTTGACCCCGTTCCCACGCCAATCACGCCAATGTTTTTGATATAAGGCAAGGCGGCCTGCGCCACTTTACGTTTTAATTCATCTTGTGTCATAGTCGGTTTTTCTCCTCATGATTAAAAAAGTCAAAAGGCAACGTCAAACTACTTTGCCCTTTTTCAACGGATGATAATACCCCATCACAGGTATTTTCGCGTGTCTTTTTTGCTAAACCGCTAAATCATTGACGCTCAAAATCGCCAGTAAAATCGAGACAATAATACCGGCAATCATCAGCCCTAGCGTGATAATCAACGTGGGCTCAAGCAGTGCAAGAAAACGCGTAATCGCCACGCTGAGCTGTTTATCATAAATACTCGCCACGCGCAGCAACATCTCTTCTAAATGCCCGGTTTCCTCACCCATTTTTATCATTTGCATGGCCATTTTAGGGAAAATGTTTTTTTGCTCAAGCGCGTCAAAAAGTGTTTTGCCTTGTTTGATTTGCTCTTGTGTCTCCTCAAGCACACTGGCAATGTATAAATTATCCACCGTTTCACGCACAATCAGAAAAGCCGGTAAAATCGACACACCATTGCCTAGCAACGTACCGAGCGTGCGCGTGACATTGGCAATTTCTTTATTCAATATCATCTCGCCCACCAGTGGCAACGCCAGAAAACGGCCATCCCAGACCTGCTTGGTGCTTTTTTGACTCAGTTGCACATTAAAATACGCGCCAACGCCCACCATCCCCCCAATCACCGCCCACCAATAACGCCCAAGCCAATCAGCCAGATTGATGACAATTTGCGTGGAGAGCGGCAAGGCTTTTCCCGCACTAGCAAACATTTCGCTAAATTGCGGCACCACAAAGGTGAGCATAATAAACAGCGACGCAAGCGACATCACTAGCAAAATGGTGGGATAAATTAACGCGGTACTCACCGTGTCTTTTAATTCTTGCGAACGCTCTAGGTAACTTGCAAGGCGGCTTAATACCTCCCCTAAATTGCCGCCGGCTTCTCCCGCGCGAATCATATTTAAATAAAATTTACTAAACACGCCCGCTTGAAGCTCAAGCGCATCGGCCAGTGACACGCCGCTTTTGACTTTTTCAAGCACCCGCCCAATCAATTTAGCTAAATTATCATTCTCGCCTGCTAAATCCATCAACACCAACAGTGAGCGATCTAGCGGCAAGCCAGATTCAAGCAATGTTGCCAGCTCACCGGTGAAGAGCATAATATGTTTCTGCGCTAACGCGCCGCGCTGCCGCGTTAACGCTACTCCTAAAAAGGTTTGGCTTGTGGCCAATTTAACGTACAGAGGAATGTAGCCCTCTTGTTGAAGCTGTTGCACGCAGTGGTTTTCATCGATAGCTTCGCGCTCCCCTTCAACCGTTTCCCCTGCACTATTGACCGCTTGATAGAAAAATAAAGCCACGTTGTTAATTCTCCGCCGTCACACGCATGACTTCTTCGAGTGTCGTCACGCCTTGCAACACTTTTTGCACGCCATTTTCATAAAGTGTCATCATGCCTTCCTCACGCGCCAATTTTTCAATCGCCCCCGCTGACGCGTGCCCCATGATAAGTTTGCGAATGGGGTCGCTCATGGGTAAAAATTCAATAATAGCCAGCCTGCCGCGATAGCCAAGCCCTCCGCACGCGGGGCATCCGATGGCTTTAAAGAGCGTGATATTGCCTTCTGCTTGAAAGCGCCGCAAACGGGTTTCGCTAATGACTTCCTCTGTAGGTGTATAAGCGCTTTTGCAATGCACACACAGTTGACGCACAAGCCGCTGCGCTAAAATGCCGTTCACCGTGGAGGTGAGCAAATACTCTTCTAGGCCCATATCCAAAAGACGCGTCACGCCACCTGCCGCATCATTGGTGTGCAATGTGGATAAAACCAAATGCCCTGTGAGTGCAGATTGCACGGCAATACGCGCCGTTTCTAGGTCACGCATCTCACCAATCATGATGACATCAGGGTCTTGACGCACAATCGAACGCAACGCCACCGCGAAGGTTAAGCCAATTTGCGGCTTGGCTTGAATTTGATTGATGCCGTCCATTTGATATTCCACGGGGTCTTCAACGGTGATAATTTTTCGCGCGGTGGTGTTTAATTGCTTGAGCGCAGCGTACATGGTCGTTGATTTACCACTCCCCGTGGGGCCGGTAATTAAAATGATGCCATGTGGTTGCGAGAGCACGTCTAAAAATTGTGTTAATTGCCGCCCCGCAAAACCGAGCGCCTCAAAATCGAGTACCGTATTTTCTTTATCGAGCAAACGAATGACAACGCTTTCGCCATACATAGTGGGAATGGTTGACACGCGCAAATCGAGTTCTCTCCCCAGCATTTGCACTTTAATTCGGCCGTCTTGGGGAAGTCGACGCTCAGCAATATTGAGCTTTGCCATGATTTTAATACGCGAGATGACCGCCGCTGTGGATTTTACGGGGGGGGCGTCAATGTCTTGCAACACACCATCCACGCGCAAACGCACCTTGAGGGTTTGCTCAAAAGGTTCAATATGAATATCAGAGGCCTTCACCTCAATGGCGCGTTGCATAATGGCGTTAACCATCTTAATAACGGGCGCTTCACTGGCTAAATCTTTGAGATGGGCTAAATCTTCTTCCCCTAGTTCATCAAAGGCGAGGTCGTCGAGTTTGTCTTCCGTCTTGCCTTTTATTTCACCGTACTGCACTGCCAGCGCGGTATCAATTTCTGACAGCACGCCAACACGCGGCGCAATCGATTTACCCGTAATCATCTGCAATGCACGCAACACAAACGCATCTTCAGGGTCAAGCATGGCAATATGAAGGCTATGCGCTTCCTCATTTATGCCCACAAGATGGTATTGCTTTAAAAAACGCAACGAAACCGCCTCAGGCAACATTTTCTCCTGTGGATACGCTTCAGGCAACACACGCTCAAATCCCGTGCTTTCAACAAATGCCAAAGCGACGTCTAGCTCAGAGCAAAGTCCCAGTTTAATCAGCAATGCCGGCACACTTTCTGCCACCGCTGTTTTTTGCATACGCTCCACTTTTTTTAAATCAGAATGAGATAATTTGCCTTTGTTTTGCAAAAAAGTGAGCACTGGCGAGGGCGATGGTGTAAACATGATGAGAATGGTATGAAAAGTTGCGTTGTTAAATTCAATCAAGTGTTATCTATGATAATCTATGTTGAGCTGGGATGCCTGCGCATTCCACCCTTTTTTATTCTTCTTTATTTTGAGGCATCCCTTTGAATACAGCAAATCCAATGATATTAAACGAATTACTGCGCGGCACGCATGAGGTGCTACTTGAAGCGGAATTAGTCAAAAAATTAGCCGAAAATCGCCCTCTGCGCATCAAAGCCGGCTTTGACCCCACCGCCCCAGATTTGCATTTAGGTCACACAGTGTTAATCAATAAACTCAAACAATTTCAAGACGCGGGACATGAGGTCTTATTTTTAATTGGTGATTTTACGGGCATGATTGGCGACCCAACGGGCAAAAATGCACCGCGCAAGCCCCTAACGCGCGAAGAAGTAGCGGAAAACGCCAAAACCTATCAAACGCAAATTTTTAAAATTCTCGACCCCGAAAAGACGCAAATTCTGTTCAATTCAACATGGATGAACGCGATGTCTTCAGCAGAACTGATTCAACTCGCCGCTAAAAATACGGTGGCGCGAATGCTTGAGCGTGATGATTTTAGCAAGCGCTTTAAAAATAATCAGTCCATTGCTATTCATGAATTTCTCTATCCGCTTATTCAAGGCTATGACTCCGTTGCCATGAAAGCGGACGTAGAACTTGGCGGCACTGATCAAAAATTTAATTTACTCATGGGACGCCAACTCCAAGAAGTATTTGGACAAAAACCACAAGTGGTCATGACGATGCCTATTTTAGAGGGACTTGATGGCGTGCAAAAAATGTCTAAGTCACTCAATAATTATATCGGCATTGCTGATGCACCTGACGAGATGTTTGGCAAAATAATGTCAATTAGCGACGAGTTGATGTGGCGCTATTTTGAACTACTGAGTTTTCGTCCGATGGCTGACATNNGGAACAGCGAATGCCAAAATGGCGCGAACCCGCGTGATTATAAAGTGAAACTCGCCCAAGAAATCATTGCGCGTTTTCACGACGCTACCGCAGCAACTAAGGCACTTGAGAATTTTGAAGCGCGTTTTCAACGTGGCGCCATTCCCGATGATATTGACGAGGTGACATTGCACATTGAAGCGGCAAGCCTGGGCATTGCCAATGTCCTCAAAGAAGCCAATTTAACCAGCAGCACCTCCGAAGCCATTCGTATGATAAGTCAAGGGGCGGTGAAAATAGACGGTGAAAAAGTTGAAAATCCCAAAGTAGACATTCCTGTCAATTCAACCCATGTCTATCAGGTGGGCAAACGCAAATTTGCACGCATTCACCTTGTTCATTCATAAAAACTTTTTCGTTTATCAAAACGCGCGAAAAAAACCGCCGTTCAAGGCGGGGATGAATAGCGCGTTTTGATAAAGTAGCCCGCCACTCTAATCAAACATGGCGGGCTGTTTTAATTTCAATCCCTGCGATGCAAAAAATTAGGTCAATGGGTTGATTTCAAGCTTATCTACACAAAAAAATAAACACCCAAATCAACGCACCAGTCGCACGGTCCCCATGTCTTCAGTGTAATCAAAATACACCTTGCCATAATAAAAATGAACAATCCAACTGTAAAACGCATCCGCAGAATAGCTCGATGATGACCATGCTTGCGCATTGGGTGTCGAAGGAAAAACCGTGGAATCAATAGCCATATCGGCTTGAGAATAATCCATCAAACTGGTTAATTCTTTAATGTTAGGTAAACGCCAAGCTTTTTTCGTTTGGTCAGCTTGATAGACGGCGTGTTGCAATGCTTCTTGAAACATAAAAAAAGTGGGGCCAGATAAACTCTCATCAACGCACGTTTGACCACTCCAACGCATTCCCTCAACACAACGCCGCCAAATCAAATTGGTTTGCAAATCCAGCACTTCCTCACCATTATCTGAAATAATGTATTTTTTCTCTGCGCGAGGCGGTGTATCGCTGACAAGGCGCACTGCCGCAGGCGCAGAATGCGCTTGCTCGAAAAGACTGCCATCATTGAAATAAACACTCCACTGCTCATTTTTATGTTTGACATAAGCTGTTTGTGACCAATAAATGCTATTATTTGAATAAGGAAAAAACGCCGTATCCAGTGTCACATTAGGCAGAGGGACGCTGTAGTCGACAATGCTTTGCAATTCGTGAATTGAAGGTAAGCGCCAGTTGCGTAGACCACATAATGCTTGCGTATTTTGGCTTTGCACAAAGGCGGCAGTTTCACTAAAAGGCATGGTTAATGTTGCATTACTGGGCGTTTTATTTTCCCAGATTAACCCCGTGACATTGTCTTTCACACACGACCACAGTGTGGCATCTCGTGGCAAAGGTGTGCCTGTTGCGCTCAATTTGGTGAAACTAAAACCAGCATGACCGTCCGCATTATCATTGACTAAAACATCTCTCCCACTCTCGCCATCTTGATGGGGATAATTTGCAATAGCGCAATGCTCAACATTAAATGCGCCATCAGAGCAAAAAGTGATACCGGTATCGTTTAATTGCAAGGGACTGGATTTGTCAACGCACTGTCCCTTTTCGGCTATTTGCGGTAATTTGCAACTGTCATCAACAGGCTTTTGCGTTTTATCGACACAAAGCTCATGGTCGAGTACCTTAGGTGGCACACAAATGACCGTTACCGGTTTAGGGGCAACGGCCGTTTTATCTACGCAGCGATTATTTTCCATCACAAAGGGCAATTCGCACAGAGGCTGATTGGCGGTTGTAATAGTCAGCGTATCGGTTGCGCTGGCATTTTTATTGTCTTTGACGGTGAGTTTAAAAGCCAATGTTGAAGGCGTTGCGGGACTGGTAAAAGTCGCCGTTGCTGTTTTTGCATTATTGAGTAAGATTTTTTTTCCGCTGGTTTGCGTCCATTGATAGGATTTAATAAGACCATCCTCATCGCTACTTTGTTTACCAGAAAGTGTGACGATGCTTGAAAATGAAACCGTTTGATCAACGCCTGCATTGGCAATCGGTTTTTTATTGGGTAGCGCGTGTGCGGCGCTTGCGAAAAGCAAACTCAACGCAAAAACTGTTTTTGTAGAACGAAATAAAAAAATCATTTTCTTCAACTAATGACAAATAAACATTGAAAATTTGCTGACGCCACTAGCTTAACTG
>DPKY01000038.1 GCA_003542275.1 Methylococcaceae bacterium
CGAACCCCCTTGGGGACGCCATATCTTTATTATCTCTCCACTTTTATTCACGCAATAACGATTTCCTAGCGAGAAACAGCGCAAGGTTATTTACTACTGAATGGGTAGCTTAAAAAATTATTGGCACGCATCACGCTTTCTTTACCACCTAAAATACCGTGCAAATAGCAGATTCGTTTTTGTTTGCTTGTCATGTCGATACTTTCCTTGAGCAATAAGGCTCAATAAACACTTTTATACCTTCATAAATACTCAGTAACTGCGCTGCTAACGCGTAGGATTGATTCAAAACAGTGGCTTGTAATGCCAAATCATCAGGATAATCATGCGAAAACGCATTGCGAACTTCACGCAATAACAACCACTCTTCAGCCGAAGCGATTGCACCAATTTTTTCTAAACGATTCAATTTATCAATAAACGCCTTCAACTCGCCTTGTTCTTTGGTCAACTCTAACACGGCTGGAAACAATTTTGCGCCCATTGCGTCTTGTAACTTTCCAAAGCGCGTTGAAAATTGGTCAAGCACGGCAATTTCTACATCACTTAGTACATTCAAACTTTGAGCTGACAGTGGAAAATGCGGATGTAATACTGACATTGCCCACGCTAAACGGTCGGCGTGTCGGTCACAAATGTGTAAAATTTCATTCAAAACAGAATTCATTGCAATGCAATTCCCGTATTTTTAGCGATTTGATAAACAGGCAATTCGGTTTCACCAACGCGTAACACTACATCGATTTTCTGCTCACCAAGTTCAGCGTGCAAAGCGCGTAAAAATTTCAGCTTTGCCATTGCCAACTCGGAAAGATTTTGGTTTTCAGGTTCAATGTAAAGGTCAATATCACCGCCACGCTTCGCATCATCAACCCGTGAACCAAATAACCAAACGTGCGTCATCTCACCAAAAAAACGGCTAGCATTTTGGCAAATGCGTTGTTGTTGAAATGCACTTAATCGCATGATGTTTTCAACTGTTCAAGCCATCGAATAATCATCAGTTTCGTATTGCTATCAATAGGTTTTAATTCTTGATTCATTTCAATCAACAAGTTATCAGCATTTTGATTTTGTGGGGTTGATAATCGAAAAAAACGATTGCGTTACTTTCACCTTGCAACTGACTAATTGCTTTTTTTGCGTTATCAATACCGCATTCAATTTTATTAAAACTCTTCTTTATTAAAACTCTTCCCAATCATCACTCACCGCAGAAACCGCTTCTTTCTCACTGCTTTTAGGTGCAGAGGCTTTTGACATGATGTTGCTCGATTTTACGGGCGATGATGTTGTTTTTGCTGTTTTCGCTGATGTGTAGCTACTTGCACGCTCTCTATTACTTGTTTTGAAATACGCCATCTCTTGAGCAAGACTGCGTGTTTGTTGCTCAAGGGATTGCGACGAGGCGGCAATTTGCTCAACTAACGCCGCATTTTGCTGCGTGACATCGTCCATTGAACTAATTGCCTGCCCAGCTTGAGAAATGCCTGTACTTTGCTCAATTGAAGCACTGGTAATGTCAGCAATGATATTGGCCATTTCTTGAATAGCCGACACAATATCTTGCATCGTCTGCCCTGCATCGGCAACTTGCTTACTGCCCCCCGAAACACGCTCGACCGAATCGCCAATAAGTCGTTTAATTTCACCAGCCGCATTAGCCGCACGTTGCGCTAAATTACGTACCTCAATGGCCACGACAGCAAAGCCTTTGCCTTGCTCGCCCGCACGGGCCGCTTCAACGGCCGCATTAAGCGCTAAGATATTGGTTTGAAAAGCAATATCATCAATCACTGAAATAATATCAACAATCCGTAGCGACGATTGATTGATATTTGCCATGGTACTGACTACCTCTTCCACCACCAACACCCCTTTATTGGCAATTTCAGTGGCACCAGACGCAAGACTATTGGCTTGCTTGGCGTTATCGCTGTTATGTTGCACGGTGGAGGTTAACTCTTGCATACTTGAAGCGGTTTCTTCCAAACTCGCCGCTTGCTCTTCTGTACGATGCGACAAATCATTATTGCCAGCGGCAATTTCAGTTGATGCAGAAGAAATAATTAACGTAATTTCCTGAATTTTTGACATCAAATCCTTGAGATTTTCAGTGGTCGTGTTCACGCCCGCTTTCACTTGACCAAACACGCCAGGGTAGTCATTATCAATGGTTTGCGTCAAATCCCCCTGCGCCAGCGCATCCGCAACACGCAAGACATCTTTTAATCCACTATCAGTAATGTTTGAAAGTCGATTTAACGACTCTGCAATAGTTTTGGTATAACCCACTTTATCTTGCAACGACATCTTATAGCTAAATTCACCGCGCACAGCGGCCGCATCAACCATACTTTGAATTTCATTGACAATTTTTGAGAGCGCATCAACTGTTGTATTCACGCCTTTTGCCGTTAAACCAAAAAGCCCTTTATAGTCTTGCGTAATTTTTTGATTAAGATCGCCTTTTGACAGTGCGTCAGCGACGCGGATGACGTCATGTAATCCCGTATTAGTCACATCGGACAAACGATTGAGCGATTCTGAAATGTCTTTGGCATAACCNNGGAGCAACACACTGATTTCATCTTGAGAATCAATGACAATACGCGAGCTCAAATCGCCGTATGCAATGGCTGTCGCCACTTTTTTTGCATTATCCACCGAGCGCACAATACTGCCAATAATAGCTCGCCCGACAAGAAAACTACAAAGCAAACCAAGCAAAGCGGTCATAATCGAAGCAATCAAGATAATTTTGTAGAGATTTTGAGCCGCATCGTACTCTTGTTTTGCCACGACGAGTTGAATATCAATTAACTCAGCAAATTTCTCACTGATAGGATCAATAGAGGGGTACAGTTCATGAATAGAAAAATCCGCCACAGCCTCTTGATTACGTTGATCTAAAATATTTTGCAATTTGTCGATTTTTACTTTCGTTGATCCAAATAACGGCTTAATCTGCGCCACCAATTTCTGCTCATCATCAACCAAGACCGTCGACAGATATGCCGCCCATTTATCGTTGATCGTCTGCTCGGCTTCTTCAACATTTCTCATGGCCTCTTCCCATGAAATATTGCCGTTTCTGACTTTATGCGTTGTATCCACAATATTGACCGCGTACATATCCGCGATAACTTTTAAATCTTTGAGCGGCACAAGCCGGTCAACATAGACCGTTTGCAATCTATTATTACTGTACTGAATACCAAATAAACCTAGCGCACTGAGCGCGACAGCTAAGAGTGACATGGCACTGATAATTACAATTAATCGTGCACGAATAGAAAGATTGCTTAACATAAACATTCCATGAAATCGAAAAAAGTCAGTAAAAAGCCCAAGGCTTCTGCACCGTTGGTGTGATGGTTCATTATATCGACATTCATTTGAAATTTATAAATGCAGATAAATAAAATAACGTTTTACATAAAGAATGCGATAATATGACTCAATATCTTCTCTCTATTTTGATATGTAAGGCAGCCTTTCATGCGCGACTTCCTCATAAAAAAAAATCTATCCTCTGTTCTTGGCGTAATGGCATTTTTGCTTGGCCAATCGCCAAGTTATGCGCAATCCGAACCCTCGATTAAAAGCGCAGGGGCAGATTTAGCGAATTTTCCCAATAGCGCTTTTACCTTGCCAGAGGGTCAGGCTTATGTTGAAGTGTCCCCCGTCAATTACAGCGGCTCAAGTGCGAACGCCCCTTCACAATACAGCGCAGGCTATTTACTGCGTTATGGCTTATTTGATGATTTAGAATTGCGTTTGATGTCAAGCGGCATCACCGTCATTGACGATGCGCAAAAAACCACTGGCATGAGCGCACAAACCTTTGATTTCAAATGGCATCTTGCTGACGCCAATGAAGAAATGTTGTTACCTGCAGTAGGCTTAGAATTTGCGCTACAAACCAATCTTGCCAGCCGTGCCTTTCAAGGCGGTACCAATCCGTCACTGAGCTTGAATTTTGATCAACGCTTACCGTATGAAATTGATATTGAATACAATCTGGGCTTTGTTTCCCAACAAAATGAAGTTGGCCAATCCCAGTATCAACTCGCGCTTTCGTGGGCGATTCAACGCGAAATAGTCACTGACGTAGCCGTTTTTGCCAACGGTTACACCAATACCGCGAATGGCCTCACTACTTCGGCTATTGGCGCGGGGTTGCAGTGGATTCCCGTTGAGCGTTTGGCTTTATTTGCCAACGTCAGCGGCGGTGTGACCAAAACAACACCCTCTGTTTTTAGTTTAGTTGGATTTGCTGTTGCGTTTTAGATGCACGACAAACAAAAAAGCACTACGGACAGCGATAAGCTACTTTTCACGCGCTACCATCATGCCGNNGGACAGCGACAAGCTACTTTTCACACGCTACCATGATGCCATCGCGCAAAATACACTCACTTTTGATGAATCCCAACACGCGGCCTTGCAATCCCTACAAACCTTACTTGATACACTGCACGCGCCATTAACACGCCGCAAACCTTGGCCATGGCGCACGCACGCCACGCAAAGCATCCAAGGATTATACCTATTTGGCGGAGTGGGTCGGGGAAAATCAATGCTCATGTCATGGTTTTATGACAGTTGCCAACTCACGCAAAAACGACGCGTGCATTTTCATGCTTTCATGCAGGACGTTCACCGCTTTATTCATCAACATCCCTCGAAAAATCCCCTGCACACGCTCGCTAAAACCATGCGAAAAACCACGCAATTGCTGTGTTTAGACGAATTTTACATCAGTGATATTGCCGAAGGTATGTTGCTTAGTGGCTTATTTTCAGCGTTGTTTGCTGAAGGTATCACCGTCGTGATCACCTCAAATTATCATCCAGCTGCCCTCTATCCC
>DPKY01000077.1 GCA_003542275.1 Methylococcaceae bacterium
GGTTAACACACCTTAAGCGTGTGTCAATCCTACTATTATACCATAAAAAAATACCTGCTTGTAGCACATGGCAGTCAAAAACCATAACGTGCCAGTGTGATTTTGTTATGATGCGCGTACATGGACTTCACGTTGTGGAAAAGGAATTTCAATGTGATGTTCACGCAAAATACGCTCTAAGGCAATATTGAGATCGTGAATTACCGGCCAGCGTTGAATGGGGTCGCTAACAAAAACGCGAATAGAAAAATCCAAACTACTCTCGCCAAAGCCCACAAATAACACACAAGGTTCCGGCTCATTGAGAACAAGAGGCATGGACTTCACCATCTCCAGCATCAAATTGTGCGCAATGTCCACATCTGTGCCAAATGCGACACCAATGGGAATGACAATGCGTGTGGTGGAGTCACTGAGCGTCCAATTGACCAATTGGCTGGTGATAAAGGTTTTATTGGGGACGATCAGTTCACGTTGATCGCCATCAATGAGCGTGGTTGCTCGCATCTGAATTCGCGCCACTTTACCGGTAATATCACTAATGGTGACAATATCGCCCACCCGAATGGGGCGCTCAAACAGTAAGATAATCCCTGAGACCAAGTTAGCAAAAATTTCTTGCAGTCCAAATCCCAGTCCAACCCCCAAAGCCGCCACGAGCCATTGCACCTGTGACCAACTACCGCCCAGCTCATTGGCAATGAGAATAAAAGCTAAGGTAATCAGCGAGTATTGTGCCAGTTGATTGACGGCGTAGCGGCTACCGGCTTCCACCGTCCAATGTCGAAACACCAGCAGTTCAAGTACACTGGAAAAATTGTGAACGGAGAGCGTTGCGATAAATAAATAGAGACCCGCGAGCAGCAAGTTGGTGAGCGTGATGGGCTCGTAGCTTTCTTGATTATCCATAATGACTTTGTGTTGCCAGAGGACAATGTGGTCTAAAAAAGAAAACGCAGGCAAAATGTTTTTCCAAATCATCCAAAAACCCAGTCCAATCATTAACGCTAACATGACGTGCAGTAATTGGCGTGTTTGCGTATTGATTTTAGGAATATCGAGCAGAGTGGTTTGCGGCAAAATGGGCAATTCACTGCCAGCAGGCAGGTGCTGGGCGGGGTGCATTTGTCTGTCAAGCTCTTCTTGCGCATTGCGGCGAGTGAGTTGGCGATTAACGAGCGTGAGCCAGCGAAACAGCACTTGATGCAACAAAATAGCAAGGGTAAATAAACGCAAGGTGGCGATAACTTTTTCTTGCAACTCCAGCGCACTTAAATAATAGCCCGCCGCAGCAAAGCTGATGATAATCAAGGGCACGCCGATGACAATGCCATAGCTAAGATAGCGCAGACGCACCAGCCAATGTCCTGCATAGTTTTTGAGCCAGCTTTGCCAAAGACCTTGCGAGGGATGGAATAATTTTGCAAAAAATACGGCCATCGCGCCAAGTAAGGCAATCAGCGCAAGACGACCTAGCGAGTCGCTGTAGGTGGAGACTTTGGCTGCATTGGTGGCGTAAATAAAAAAGAGCGCGGGCACCATCACAAAACGTAGCCAATAAAATTGTTGCTCAAGCAATAGCACCGTATTTTTTTGCCATTGAAAATGGCGTCTTGCAAGGCCGTCTACAGCGAAAATACGATAACAAAATTGTAAAATAAAGGCGGCTATCGCCGCTTTTTGCAAGCCAGCACCGATAGCTTGCGTGAATTCTTGTGTGCCATGCGTGAGCAGGGCACCGGCGAGAAAAACCGCCATCGAAACAGGCAAGGTGCGCAGCAGACGTGAGCTAAGCGCACTGAGTGTGTAGGTAAAATGGTCAGTTTGATGTAGACGTGCTTGATTGAGGGTGAGTTGATTTTGTACCATCCATTGTTTGAGCCAATTGAGCAACAGTAAAAAAAGGCCGCCTCCACTCACCAGCAAGCCTTCTTGCCAGAGTAAATGAAAGGTATCATCAGCCAGTAACAGAGCGTTTTTTGGCGAGAGCAGCCATTGCAGTGAATGATAAAATCCAATCAGCGTTTGCGTGTTAAGGGGCTCAGAACTGGGTACCCAAAGCAATCTTTCGTCTAAATACACGGCAAATTTGGTGGCTTGGGTGAGCATTTGTTCTCGCGCAAAATCTAAATCCCCCAAAACGTGTAAATACGTGGCATCGGCCAGCGCGAGTTTACTGAGTAATTCTTTTTGATTATTGAGTAGTACCCGCAGTTGTGCTTGAATCATCATACGTTCTTCAGCGGGCAGGGCGCTGTCTACTTGCTCGTGCATGATGTGTTTTAGCGTATCGTCGAGAGTGAGTAGTGCTTTTTGCTGATCTTCAATTTTAAATTGCGCTAAACTGGTCTGTGCGGTTTCGTTTTCCAGCGTGCGCGACGCGCTGGCCATGTCACTTTGCGTGAGAAGGCTATGGCGTTGTTCATGGAGCATTTTTCCGAGTGCGGGACTAAGACTGGCAAGGCGAATTTTTTTATCGGCGCTTTTAAAAGCCGTTTCAATGTCGCTGGTTTGCGCGTCGATTTGCGCTTTTTGGTCGCTAACGTCCTCAATTTTGGTGTTAATGACTTGCAAATCGCGACTGTATTGAATATTGACGCGCGTGTAGTGTTGAATAACGGGGTGCTTGTTATTTAACGCATTTTCCGTTTGACTCAGCGCATCTTCCATTTTTTGCGCTTCTTTTTGACGCAACTCAAACACCAAACTTTCAATATTCGTCACCACGGGGCTGAGAGCGTTTTTTTGCATATCCAGTAGTTGAAGGGTGCTTTTTAGCAGCTCAAGGCGAGCTGGCTGGCTAATAGCCTCGACATCCAGGGCTTTGAGCTCGGTGTTGCGTGCTTCGATAAGCGTTTGGTAATAAATTTGACGTGCGTCCATTTCCAGTTTGGAATTACTGGGCGCGGAGGGAAGTTGCAGTTTTTTGAGGGTTGCCTCAATGGTTTGCTGCGCGGCAACAGTTTCTTCACGAATATGAATAGGGCGATTGGTTTGCAGGGCAAGATCAGTTTCTACTTTGCTTAATTGTTCGTCAATTTGGCCAATTTTCCCTTTTTCGATAATTAAACGCTGTTCGAGCTCTTCTACGGGGATGGCGCGAAAATCTTCACTTTTTTGCTTATTGAGTTTGGCAGCTTGTTGCTCAATGTCTTTTTGCAACGCTTTGGTTTGGCTTGGCGCTTGATGAATACTGGCGGTGTAGGCGGCGATATTGCTATTAAACTGCGTTGTGCTATTGAGATTATCTTGAGCACTTTGATAGAGTTTGAGGACAGCGTTTTTAGTGGCGTCATCAAGGCCTTGGCGAGCGTTGAGCGAGTCAATTTTATTTTTAATGAGCGCTGGCGTGAGCGTTTGGCTGTCGATTGCAGGCGGCGCACTGTAGAGCGGCTGGCTTGCCAATAAAAAAAAGAGCCAAAAAAAGCCAGTGAGGTAAAGCGACAAGCGAGCTGTCATAGGTTACGATGTCCAGAGTGGGTTAAGTAGTCGAGCAGTTGAGTTGGTAAAAAAGCGTTTAGCTCTTATTATAACCAAGCCGCACGCAAGCGATAAGCCTTTAGATTTTTGGGTGCAGACAAAAAAGCGTCGCAATTTTGCGTTAACACGAGAACACGAACGAAAATGACCGAAGAACGATTGATTGAATTAGAAATTAAAGTGTCGTATCAAGATGATTTGCTGCAAACGCTCAATACGATTATCGCCACGCAACAGCGCCAAATTGATTGCCTTGAGCACGCTTATAAAACTATGGCTGAACGGGTGAACAGCTTGGCAAATAAAACCGCTGAAGACACCGCGCCAACGTATGAAATTCCGCCACACTATTAAAAAGTTCAGACCATTATGTTTATTCGCGCGGCGGTGGGCTTATTTTTGGGGTGTTTTGCCGTTTTTTTAGTAGCAAAGTTATTGCTGTTTTTTACTTTTTTTGTCATTGCCGCTCTTTTGATAAAATTTGCCGTATTATTGCTGCTTAGCGCGTTTGTCTTATTGATATTGACGGCATTATTTGGCGTATTGCGTCATGTTGTGGCGGCGATGCGGCGCTATTTTTCAGCGCCCGCGCGTGAGCGAAGACGCGTCGCTTTTGCCAGTGTGCAGCACGTTAATGCGCAGCGTCTATTTCATTTTCAGCGTTTGCAGCTGGGGTATTTTAAAGAGATTCAACGTCAACGCGTACTTGAAAAAGACACAAAAGCGCATATCAACAAGCTCGCGCAGGCCATTGAAATTGAGCTACAACGTGTAAAGCCCCTGTTACCTAGCGCCACTTTTCGACAATTCATGCGCAAAAATCAGCGTTATCGTATGCAACAAAACGCAAAAGCTCTGCTAGAATTGCATAACCAAATCGCAACTCTTACCCGCAAATAATTATGTTGAAAAATTGGCTACTTAGTATTGTGGACACAATTCAGTCGCTCAAGACAGCAAACCTTAAATGGAATAATGAGAATCAAGAACATCAGGCGGCGCTGAAACAATCTCGAGTGTTAGCTGAGCGGGCGCTGGTGGCTGAGCTGAAAAAACGCAGTCGACAGCTCAAGCACGAGCTCACCTTGCTACAAACACAACATAGCGCAGAATTGCTCATGTTCAAAACCAAGTGCAAGCAAGATGTGAAAGATTACAAGCAATATCTTGAATCACTCGACCAACTCAAAGACTCCATTCAAAGCAGTTACACGCATCTACCTGAAGCGGTGGCGTTTACTATTCATCATCATGCAAAATATCTCCTCAATGAAATGTGGGAAACCACTGAATTTGAAGAGAAAATGCGTCGTGAAATTCAGTTGATTCGTTTTATGTCAACGGTGCACGAGGACGCCCGCTTGTATTTAGAAGGTAAAAACAAAGAAGTGCTCCCCGAGCGCACGTTAAAGTTTATTGAAAAAAGTTAGCATATACGTGGAAGTTGTTCACCACTCAATAAAGTTAATGCGCGAGCGATGCCAAGGCTCGTTTGTAGGGTTACCGTACCGCTAGAAGCGCTCGTGTGGCTGACTTCGCCTATTTGTTGTGCTTGTTTGCCTAGCGGGTGGGCATGAAGGAGAGCGAGCGTTTTATCGGTCTGCGCTTTGGGGACAAACAATGCAAAACAGCCTTCATTGGCCACATACAGCGGATCAAAGCCTAAAATATCACACGCGCTGCTAACGTTGTCGTGCAGAGGGATGGCCGTTTCTTCAATCATAAACGCGTGTTGTGAAGCGCTGGCTAGCTCAAGTAACCCACTGGCCAGTCCACCGCGTGTTAAATCGCGCAGGCAGTGAATGTCAATCTTTTCACGCAGTAAGTGTTGAACTAACCCCGACACATCGGCGCAGTCGCTTTCAATTTGACTCTCAAAGGCAAGGCCTTCACGCGCAAGCATAATGGCCATGCCGTGTCTTGCAATATCGCTGCTAATGAGAATGCTGTCGCCTGCGCAAATGCGTGCTGGCGAGATGGCGGTGGCTTTTTCTACTGTGCCAATGCCGGTGGTGTTAATGTAAATTTTATCGCCACGTCCGCGATCCACTACTTTAGTATCGCCCGTTACAATCGCCACGCCAGCGGCAAGCGCCACTTCTTGCATGGAAGCGAGAACGCGTTTTAGCTCGTCTAGGGGGAGGCCTTCTTCTAAAATTAATCCACAACTCAAATACAGCGGCTTTGCACCGCTCATTGCTAAATCGTTCAGTGTGCCACAGACGGCAAGTTTGCCAATATCGCCCCCTGGAAAAAAAAGCGGGTTGACCACATACGAATCCGTGGTAAACGCCAGCGTTTGCCCACCGATGGGTAAAACGGCGCTGTCGTGTTTTTGATTAAGTGCGTGGTTATCAAAAATAGGGTAGATAGTGCTGTCAAGTAATTGCTGCATAAGACGCCCACCGCCGCCGTGTGCGAGGACAATTTGCGCATAGTGTAGAGGACTTGGGCATTGCAGTGAAAATGTTGTCATAAATCGCACTCGCTTAAAATTTAAAGATTATAATACGCAACATTAAACAGGGTTTTACGCGAAAAATCGCGTGATTTTATTTTTTGGCAAACGTAAAGGGAGCACAATGCGTATTGCGGTAATTGGTACAGGTTATGTGGGGTTGGTGTCTGGGGCGTGTTTTGCGGACATGGGAAATCATGTGGTTTGCGTGGATTGCGATGCACAAAAAGTTGCTCAGCTCCATCAAGGCGATATCCCCATTCATGAACCAGGATTGGATAAAATTGTGGCGCGTTGTTTGCGCGATGGGCGTATTCACTTTACGACGTCCTACGAAGAACCATTATGTCACGC
>DPKY01000140.1 GCA_003542275.1 Methylococcaceae bacterium
AAACTTGAGAGGGCGATTATCAAAAGCGCTTGGCAGGCGAAAGCCGTAATCCACTAAATTTTTCTTACGCGCAACGTCACCATTAAACATGGCGCGTGACTGTGGGAGGGTTTGGTGACTCTCGTCGATAATTAAAAAATAATCCTCACCAAAATAATCCATGAGCGTATAAGGCGGCTCGCCCGCTTGCCGTTCTTCAAAATGGCGGCTGTAATTTTCAATGCCCGAGCAATAACCCAGTTCCGCAATCATTTCCATATCGTATTCGATGCGTTGTTTGAGGCGCTGGGCTTCAAGAGGCGGCAATGAGGGGAGATGTGCGTCAAGTTCTTTGCGAATGGTGGCAAGGGCGCGTTGTTTTTTTTCCTCGGGAATAACGTATTGCTTGGCGGGATATAAAACGGTTTCATCAATTTTGGTAATCACATCACCCGTCAGTGCGTCTATTTCTTTAATTGACGTGATGTAATTGTCTTCGAGTATCACGCGCAGAATAGTGTTTTCATACGCGGGAATAATGTCGACAACCTCGCCGCGCACGCGAAACTTTCCCGGCGCGAGGGCGCTGTCGTTGCGCTCGTATTGAATCATGAGCAGTGATTTAAGTAACGCAGTACGCTTGAGTGCATGACCGGTGATGAGCGGCACGGCCATCGTGCGGAAATCATTTGGATTACCTAAACTGTAAATGCAGCTAATACTGGCAACGATAATGGTGTCACGACGACTCACCAAACTAGACACCGCGTGCAGGCGCATTTTCTCAATGGCTACGTTTACGCTAGAATCTTTTTCGATGTAAGTATCTGTGGTGGGAAGATACGATTCTGGTTGATAATAGTCGTAAAACGACACGAAATACTCAACGCGATTTTGGGGAAATAAGTCTTTGAGCTCGGTAAATAATTGCGCCGCCAGCGTTTTGTTATGGGCGATAATGAGCGTGGGCTTTTGTTGCGCCACAATCATATTGGCCATCACAAAGGTTTTTCCGCTACCGGTAATCCCTAAAAGGGTTTGTTTTTGGTCGGTGCGAAAATGCGTAGTGAGGGCATCAATGGCTTCTTGTTGACTAATCGAAGGCGAGTAGGGCGCGTTAAGTGTAAAATACATAGTCGCTGAATGGTTGAGAAAAGAGAGTCGCATCGCTCGACACAGCACCGATTATTTTTTCTAATGTCATGTCACTTTTCCTTGGGCTTATTTGCAGATGATAAAAGACAGTATTATTGTTAAAGGCGCACGCGAACATAATTTAAAAAATATTGATGTGGAATTTCCGCGCAATAAATTGATTGTTATCACCGGACTCTCCGGCTCAGGAAAATCCACGCTTGCCTTTGATACGCTCTACGCAGAAGGCCAGCGGCGTTATGTGGAAAGTCTATCGGCTTATGCGCGGCAATTTCTTGGGTTAATGGACAAGCCCGATGTCGACAGTATTGAGGGGTTATCCCCTGCAATTAGTATCGAGCAAAAAACCACCAGCAAAAATCCGCGCTCAACGGTAGGCACTGTCACGGAAATTTACGATTACCTACGCCTACTTTTTGCGCGAATTGGTGTGCATCATTGTCCAAAATGCCACAGTGAAGTCAAGCCACAAAGTGCAGAAAATATTACACGCTTAGTGATGGCGCAACAAGGCGAAACACTGATTTTTCTCGCGCCCATCATTAACGGCCAAAAAGGCACGCATGAGCAAGTCATTGACGATTTGCGTAAACAAGGCTTTAGTAAAATCCGCGTAGATCAAAAAATGTATGATGCCGATACAATTAAAGAAACGCTACGCCTTGAGCGTTATGAAAAACATTGGATTGAAGCGGTTATTGACACGGTCACCATTGAGGAAGATGAACGCTCGCGCATCAGTGACGCGGTTGAGCACGCCCTGTCACTGGGAAAAGAGCGTATGATTGTCATTGACAAGCACGCGGCAAATGAAAAAACCAAAGAATTACAACGCGCCGCTAATGAAACGGTCTACAGCACGTTTGGCGCGTGTGCGAAGCATCCTAAAGTCGTGTTCGAGAGTTTAGAGCCGCGTATGTTTTCGTTTAATAGCCCTTTTGGCGCGTGTAGCGAATGTCATGGCCTTGGCGAAATTACGCAGTTATCGGTGGCGTTACTCATTCCCGATAAAACAAAATCGATTATGGAAGGCGGTCTTGCTATTTATAATAAAATGGATTTGGCATGGCGAGCGCAGCAGATTAGCGTGGTAGGACGTCAATTTGGTTTTGATGTGTGGACACCCTTGGGAGACTTTACGCCCACGCAACTCAACGCACTACTGTATGGCACACTGGAACCGTTATCGGGAAAATGGTCAAGCGGTGAGGCGATGAAACTCGACGACGGTTACGAGGGTGTTATCCCACAAACCCTCAGGCTCTACAAACAAACAGATAGCGAATGGCGAAAAAAAGAAATTGAAAAATATATGCAGCACAAACCCTGTCTACGTTGCGCGGGCAAACGGCTGCAACCGGTTGTTCTAGCCGTTCAAATTGACCAAAAAAGCATTATTGATGTCACGGATATGAGCATTGAGAAAGCGGCGGCGTTTTTTCTCAGCTTGCCAAGCAAGTTAAGTAATAAAGAATTAGTGATTGCAAAGCAGGTGTTAAAAGAAATTAACGAACGTCTAGGCTTTTTGAATAATGTCGGACTGGGTTACCTCACGCTCTCGCGCAGTGCAAAAACCTTATCAGGCGGTGAAGCACAACGCATTCGTCTTGCAACGCAAATTGGCAGTAATTTGATGGGCGTGCTATATATTTTAGACGAGCCAAGTATTGGACTGCATCAGCGTGATAATGTGAAATTGATTGAAACGCTCCATCGCTTGCGCGATTTGGGGAATACGCTCATTGTGGTGGAACACGACGAGGATACTATTCTTGCCGCCGATTATGTCATTGACATTGGCCCGGGGGCGGGCATTTATGGCGGGCACGTCACAGCGAAAGGCACGCCAGCAGACATTATGGCCAACCCTAACAGTTTAACGGGGCGCTATTTGAATGGAGAACTGCGTATTGTGGTGCCTGAAAAACGGCGTGAGGCTATCGATTTTATTGAGGTGGTGGGCGCACAAGAAAATAATCTCAAAAATCTGAGCGTTAAATTGCCGCTAGGGGTGTTATGTGGCATTACAGGCGTATCCGGTTCGGGGAAAAGCACTTTAATTAACCAAACCGTCATGCCCTATTTGCAACAACAATTTGGCGAACAAGTGGACACGATAGGTCGCGTTGAGGCCATAACACTGCCTAGCGTTGTGAATAACGTGATTATTATCAATCAAGACCCTATTGGAAAAACCCCGCGCAGTAACCCAGCCACGTACACGAAATTATTTGATGACATCCGCGATTTATTTGCCCAAACGCAAGAAGCGAAAATGCGCGGCTATGAAAAAGGACGGTTTTCATTTAATGTCAAGGGCGGGCGTTGTGAAACGTGTCAAGGCGATGGGTTGCTTAAAATTGAAATGAACTTTTTGCCTGATGTATATGTCGAATGCAGTGATTGTCACGGTAAACGCTACAACAAAGAAACGCTCAGTGTTTTCTATAAAGGTAAAAACATCGCTGAAGTGCTCAATATGGAAGTGGACGAAGCGGCGGTCTTTTTTCAAGCCATTCCCGCCATTAGCAAAAAATTGCAAACACTTCTAGCGGTCGGACTTGGCTATATTAAATTGGGGCAGAGTTCCACCACGCTCTCAGGTGGGGAGAGTCAGCGCATCAAAATTACGAAAGAACTCAGCAAAAGCAAACGCGGCCATGTCGTGTATATGCTCGATGAACCGACAACCGGTTTGCATTTTGAGGACACCAAGCGTCTTATTGGCGTGCTCAACAGTTTGGTGGATAAAGGGCATTCTGTGTTTGTTATTGAGCATAATTTAGATGTCATTAAAAGTTGCGATTATCTCATTGATTTAGGCCATGAAGGTGGCAGTGGTGGTGGGGAAATTATTGCCCAAGGCACGCCCGAAGCCGTGGCGAAGATAGCGCATTCGTACACAGGGCAGTTTTTAAAACGCTTGCTTGTTGCGCCATGATTGTCATTAACCACTTCCGTGAATTTAAATCAGCGGACGTTCCCAGTAAAACAAAGGTGTATTTATACAAAAACGCTCAAGGCGACGTGATTTACTGCGGTAAAGCGAAAAATTTACGCGCCCGTGTCAAAAGTTATTTTTCGAGTCAGCATCTGCTGCCGCTAAAAACCCGTCGATTGGTGACGCAAATTCGGCAAATTGAGTGGATTATTGTCGATAATGAAGTGGACGCGTTGCTACTTGAAAACCGTTTAATTAAACAGTATCAACCCAAATACAACATCGCGCTCAAAGACGCCAAAACGTTTGCCTACATTGCGCTCAGTAAAGAGGCGTTTCCGCGTATTTTTACGACGCGCAAGCCAACGCCTAACATGGCAGTTTTTGGCGCTTATACGGATGGGCATTTGCGCGTGGCGCTACAGAAAATGGTTATTGAATTGTTTCAATTGCGTGACTGTAAAACCTTGCCAAAAAAAGCGTGTCTAAATTTTCATATTCAGCGCTGCACCGCGCCGTGTATTGGTCGTGTCAATGAACACGACTACGCTAAACAAGTCGCGCAAGCGAGGCAACTGCTTGAGGGCAATGTCAAAGACACACTGCATTTTCTCGCTACGCAAATGCACCACGCCGCGCAATCGCAACATTTTGAGCGGGCGCTTGTGTTGCGCAATCAAATGCAACGCTTGCAACAGCTTGAGCAAAAACAAATTATTGATGCGCAAAATACGCAAAATCAAGATGTGATTGCTTTTGAGCGACAAGGTGAGCAACTGTATATTGCACGCTTTACCCTAAAACGCGGCGTGTTGTCAGGTAAGCAAACTTTTTGCGTGGACTATCAATTGCGCGTGAAACAGACGTTTGTCATGGCGTTTTATCAAACCCATACGTTGCCGCATGAAATTATTGTCAATCAAGCCATTTGGGACGATGAAGCGGAAAAAACCAGTTTAGAAACCGTCCTCACGCAGCGGCGCGGCGGCAAAGTGGTGCTGACACTACCGCTACGCGGTAACAAATTAGCGTTGGTGAAATTAGCCGAAAAAAATACGGAAAGCGCCGTCGATCACGACAGCGCACTATTTGACTTGCAACGTGCGCTCAATTTAGCGCGTTTGCCACGCGTGATTGAATGTTTTGATATTTCCAATTTAGGTAACGAACATATTGTGTCTGGCATGACGCAATTTATTGATATGAAAGCCAATAAAAACGGTTTTCGTCATTTTGAACTNNTATTGACATGAAAGCCAATAAAAACGGCTTTCGGCATTTTGCTATCAAAACACTCACACACGCTGACGATTTTGCCAGTATGCGAGAAGTGGTCACGCGTCGTTACCAGCGTTTGCTAGAGGAACACAAGACGTTACCGGATTTGATTGTCATTGATGGGGGACTTGGGCAAGTGAACGCAGCGTTTGCGGCGCTCAATGCGTTAGAGGTGTGTATTCCACTGATTGGATTGGCCAAAAAACAAGAAGAAATTTATCTGCCATGCAATCCAAGTCCCCTTATTTTTAACCAAAATACGCGTATGATGCTGCTATTGCGTCGTATTCGCGATGCAACGCACGATTTTTCTGTTAGCTATAATCGAAAAAAACGCGCGATGAAATTACGAGATGAATGTGAAAAACAACACTAAACTCAGCGGTTGGCACACCGCTTTTGCTGTTTATATGCAGCCGCGCGTGTTGGGCATGATTGCGCTGGGCTTTTCGGCGGGTCTGCCTTATTTGCTGGTGTTTTCAACGCTTTCTGCCTGGTTGCGTGATGAGGGCATTGAGCGCTCAGTCATTGGTTTTTTTAGTTGGGTGAGCGTGACGTATTCGGTGAAAGTGTTATGGTCGCCTGTCGTGGATAAAGTACGTTTATCATGGTTGACGCGCCTGCTCGGTCAGCGGCGCAGCTGGATGCTCTTAGCGCAACTGGGTATTATGGGCGGTCTTATTGGTATGGCCAGCACCAATTCACACACACACTTGCCCCTTATTGCACTCTGCGCCATGCTTGTTGCTTTTTGTTCTGCGACGCAGGACGTGAGCATTGATGCGTTTCGCATTGAATCTACGCAGCTTAACTATCAAGGCGCGATGGCGGCAACGTATGTGCTGGGCTATCGATTAGCGCTATTGGTGGCGGGCGCGGGGTCATTTTACATTGCCGAATTTTATAGCTGGTCAAGTGCCTACTACACCATGGCGATGCTGATGAGTATTGGCGTCATCACCACGCTGTGTTTGCCTGCCCCCTCTGCAGAAAAAACAATAAACACTGCTTCAACGCGTGCAAACGTGACGTTTTTCAGTCAACTGCGTGAAGCGGTAATTTATCCCTTTACGGATTTTTTTTCGCGTCATGGCGCACTCGCGTGGCTGATTTTAGTTTTGATTGCCATTTACAAAATGAGCGATGTCACCATGGGCGTGATGGCCAATCCGTTTTATTTGGATTTAGGCTTTAATAAAAAAGACATTGCAGAAATTGGTAAACTCTTCGGATTTTTTATGACGATTGCCGGCGCGGCGCTTGGCGGTGTTTTGGTGGCGCGTTATGGCGTGATGCGGCCTTTATTCTTTGGCGCAATTGCCACGGCAAGCACCAATTTGCTGTTTGCTGCCATGGCCACCATGCCACCGAGTTTGACGGTACTTGCTTGCGTAATTAGTGCGGATAATTTGAGCGGAGGATTTGCCACAGCGGTTTTTGTGGCGTATTTGTCAGGGTTGACGAGCAGTGGCCACACGGCAACGCAATATGCGCTGTTTAGTTCACTGATGACGTTTCCTGCGCAACTGTTGGGTGGTTTTTCAGGGGTGATTGTAGACCGTTTTGGGTATATTGATTTTTTTGTGTATGCGTCATTGATTGGCTTGCCAGCGATTTTTTTAGTGGCATGGCTCTGGCGTAGCGAGTGGCGTGCGAATCAGCGCACAAACAACATTTTAGGGGAGTGAAGGCGTTTTGATGGGGGTGTTACATAAAATGATTATGCGTGATTTGGTGAAAACCTTATCTGCTGTGCTTTCTGTGCTGGTTGTGATTATTGTGAGCCGGAAATTTATTCGTGTACTTGAGCAAGTCATTGAAGGGCAAATTTCAACGGATACACTATTGGTCATTTTTGGGCTTAAGATGCTCATTGCCTGCGTGACATTTTTACCTGCAGCAACCTTTATGGCGATTTTAATGGTGCTTGGGCGCTTGTATCGTGACCATGAAATGGCGGCGATTGCTTCAGCGGGCGGCGGTATGCGCACTATTTACGGCGCCATTTTTCTGGTGCTGTTTCCGCTCAGTGTGGCGGCGAGTTATTTATCACTGGATTTAGCGCCTTGGGCAGAAAATCAAATTGAATTACGCACGCATCATGATAAAGAATCTGCCGATATTCGTGGCCTTGTTGCGGGAAAATTTAGTGAATACAGTCATGGGGATTTGGTGTTTTACGTTGAACACATCACCCCCGACAAACAATTAGCCCATATTTTCGTGCAACAGCGCCAACATGATAGCGTGGCCATTATCA
Organism: Methylococcaceae bacterium; assembly: GCA_003542275.1. Taxonomy (GTDB): domain Bacteria; phylum Pseudomonadota; class Gammaproteobacteria; order Methylococcales; family Methylomonadaceae; genus UBA10906. The sequence goes on from DPKY01000140.1 coordinate 7,614, forward strand.
ATGCACAATCAGGCTATCTTGCTCATTTAGACGGTGGGCAATACATCGTACTCAAGCAAGGCGAGCGCGTACTTGGCAAGCCAGGGGATTTACGTTATACCATTGAAACATTTGATGAATACGCTGTGCGTATTGACACCAAAGTCACGCCGCTGGTTAGCGCAAAGCAAGCCACCCCTTTTGAAAGCCTCTGGCAGGCAAGTGATCGCGCAAGTGTGGCGGAAATTCAGCGCCGACTGGCCGTGCCGCTGGGTATTTTATTGCTTGGGTTTATTGCGGTGCCGCTTGCTGAGTTGTCACCGCGCGGTGGCGTGTATGGCAATATGCTCATTGGATTTATTATTTATTTTAGTTACGGCAATTTACTGAGCGTTTCGCAAAGTTGGGTGCTTAAACAGACACTTCCAGCATGGCTTGGTCTGCTGAGTGTGAATGGTTTACTGTGCCTTGTTGGCCTTTTGCTGCTGGGTAAATTTTACGGTTGGCGATGGCTAAAACAATCACTTTTTGAAAAATTCGGGCGGCGAGCATGAATGTCTTAACGCAGTATATTGTCAAAGAAATTCTAAAAGGTGCGTGCATTGCGCTTATTTTACTGTTGACGTTATTTAATCTTTTTACGCTCACCGATGAACTCAAAGATTTGGGCAAGGGGGATTATAATCTCACCGCCATTTTTGCGTATGTTGCCCTCACGTCCCCGCGCGTGTGCTATGAATTAGTGCCTTTTGCGGCGTTGATGGGGAGTTTGTTTGTGTTGGGCGCCATGGGCAACAACCGTGAACTCATTGCGATGCGTGCTGCGGGTGTGTCTGTTTTAGGGATTATTCAATCCGTGCTGGTGGCGGGCAGTGTATTGGCCATCTTTTCATTGTGCGTGGGTGAGTTGGTTGCACCAAGCGCTGAAACGCAAGCGCAAACCCTTCGCGCCATGGCGCAACATAAACCGCTGGTCATGCACGCTAAATACGGGCTTTGGCTGCGCGAAGGCAATCAATTTATCAATGTCCGCCAGCTCAAAGAAAACGGTGAGCTGGCCGATATTAGCATTTATGACACCACTTTTTCAGATGCTACGCCGCATTTGCAATCGGCCACGCACGCGCAACGCGCCGTGTATTTTAAAGAAAGCGGTCTGTGGCGCCTTGATGACCTCGTCAAGTCGATGATATCCACTTCTCGTATGCAAGCAACGGCGCAAGATGAGCAATCATGGAAAACCAGTATTGCGCCCGATTTGATGCAAATTGCCGTCGTCAATCCTGATAATTTGTCACTGTTGGATTTATCGAGCTACATTGATTTTTTAAAAAGCAATCAGCAAAAATCACAATCTTTTCAGCTGGCTTTTTGGGGGCGTGTGTTCAATCCGCTGGTAACGTTTGTGATGCTCCTTGTCGCAACGCCGTTTGTGATTAGCGTCAAGCGCGGCATCAATGTGGGGGGGCGAATGATGATTGGCGTGGTCATTGGCATGGGTTTTAACATTATTGACCATATTGCTGGCCATATTGGCTTTATTTATGATCTCAATCCATTGCTTATTACGTTACTCCCTAGCGCCCTTGTCAGTGCGGTGAGCGTCTACGCGCTCAAACGTACACTTTAATTTTACTTTTGATTTAATGTTATGACTATCATCACAACACCCATTGCAGGGTTATGTATTATC
>DPKY01000194.1 GCA_003542275.1 Methylococcaceae bacterium
GCGTTATAGAAACTATGCCGCAAGGATTGCGCGAAAAAGGTTAACTTTTTTTGAAAAACCGACTAAAAATGTGAACTTAATCACAATTTTGAGATAAATTTTTTTTGCCGTTATAGAGAAGCGATAAAATGCTGGCCTCCTTAGATGATTTCGAGTGTGTTTTAAACAAACAAAAATAAAAAAATCACCATTCATTTTGTTTTAGGTAGATATTATTGGCAGGCATTGTTGCTGTGATTTTTACTAGAGCGATGCCTGTTTTCTGAGGAAAGCGGCCATGAGCAACAAGATAATAGTTAATCTCACACCAACAGTGCAACCCGATGTCATTGGAGACATAGAAAAGGGGAATGGGCAATCCATTACGTCAAGTTCTAAACTCCAAGTGCATATTGGCGCCTTGGTGAAAGGTGCGACGCCACAGTTAGTGATTGATGGCAAAGTGGTCAACGCGACGCTAAAAAAAGCCGCTGTTGGCTACACACTCACCACTGTCAATAAACTCAGCGATGGTTCTCATACTGTCGCTTACAAATATAAATCGATGTCTGGTCAAGCTGGAGAGATGAGCGAACAATTAACGGTGACAGTTGACACCCTTGCCCCTAAAGCGCCTACGCTGGCGCCTGTTGTTTATGAAAACGCCAATGGCGGTATCAATGCGGCAAAAGCCGCTGATGGCATTGTGGTGAACGTCTCGCTAAAAGGTACTGATGCGCAAGAAGGTGATACGCTGAATGTTATGCTCGGTGGCGTGCCGACACGCTACACCTTAAAACTACTTGATATTCTCTACGGCGCCAATGTAACGGTGCCCAAATCAGTGATAGACATGGTGGGACAAGGCAGTCTCCCTGTGACGGCAAGTCTTACGGATGCCGCTAAAAATACAGGCCCTCAAAGTCCGGCAACAACCATTACCATCAACACACGCGTTCCCAACGCGCCTTCTTCGCTGATAATTTCCAATGCAAGCGATGGTTATCTCAACGCTGAAGAACTCAATAAAGGCATTGATGTTGATTTTTCTTTGAAAGGTACTAATGCGGTCGCCGGTGATAGCGTCACGGTGTTTGTTGGTGAAAATACAACCCGTTATGTATTGTCTTCAAAAGATATTGCAAATAAAAACACGCATATCAATCTTCCCAAATCAGTATTTGAGGCGATAGGGCAAAACCCTGTTGACGTGAGTGCTATGATTACCAACAGCGCTAACAACGAAAGCCCAAAAACCAACCCGCTTTCTCTCCTCGTTGATACGCTCGCGCCCAACGCACCGCTTTATGCGCCCAGTGTCCCTGAAAACGACAAAGGCGGCGTGAATATACAAGAAGCGGCTGATGGCATTAAAGTTGGCGTGATGTTAAGTGGAACAAATGCCGTGGCTGGCGATACGATTAAATTGTTTTTGAACAGTTTTGTGACATCGTACACGATTTTGGCAAAAGATATTGCCGCAAAACAAGCCGTCATTTCCGTGCCTAAAGCTATTTTAGATAAACTCGGGCCATCGTCCGTGAATGTGAATGCGACGATTATGGACATGGCAGGCAACACTAGCCCCTTAAGTGCAACCAACGGCATTACACTGCACACCAAGCCACTTAATGCCCCCATTGTTTCTACTGATGTAGGCAAAACGGTGGTAGATGCACAAAAGGCATCCAATGGCGTGGCTGTACATATTGCACTCAAAGGCACGAACGCGATGGCTGGCGATGGTGTTGATGTGACGGTGAATGGTATTTCTACGCACTATACACTCACCGCGCAAGATGTTGCTAAAAAAATCGCTGATGTCAATATACCTCAATTTGCGCTCAACGCCGCCAGTGATGGGCTGGCCAGCGTGAATGCAACCATTACCGATATTGCTGGCAATGTCAGCAAAGTCAGCAATACAACCACATTCTCTCTTTCCAATACCGTTCCCACGTTCATTGAAAATGGGGCGCCCGTGAATGTATTTGTGAATCGCACAGGGCTTGAAAAAGCCATCGATACGATGCTTCAAGAAGTAAAAATATCAATCTACGATAAAATAAACGATGGCTCCGATCGCTTAACTTTTACACCAAGCAGTAAAATTCAGGGGAGTTTTGATGCAAGCAGAGGCGTGTTAGTGCTGACACCAGTAAAGGATCGATTGGTGCCAAAATCTGAATTTGAGTCCGTACTCAAAACAGTAAAATACGTTTCAACATCTGAAAATCCTACGTTATTAAATGATTTAGCGGATGGTTCACAGCCTAAAGATACGCGCACACTGTTTATTGATATAAAAGAAACAATTATTACGCGCGTTCATGATGAAATGACGGTGAATGTGGTGGGCGTAGAAGATTTACCCAGTATTAGTTTAGGCTCGGATGCGAATTTTTTGGTCTCTGCCGATTTGCCCACTGACCCGAATGTTGTCTACAACCCAGATAAACTCCCGTATGTCGATAGCGGTATGGTGATTACCGATCTTGATGATCCCAATGCGTTTGGTGGATTGATTCGTATTGCCAACTGGAATTGGAAAACCGATGCGTTTACCTTGGATATGAAAGATACCCAAGGCATAATTAAACCTGTTTTATTTGATGTGCGCACGGCGCAAACTGCCGACGAAGCGGTGAATCAAATCAATGATATCATTAGAAACAGCATGGGAAATGGTCAATATGGCTTTACCTATGATGGTTTAGTTGTGGGTGATAAAGTGCGCTATATTGCCCAAGGTGAAAATTATGGTGATGGTTTCTTGCCCGACAAAGGCGCGTTGGTGAATGTGGAAAACAAAGCAACCTTAGGCTTTCTTCAAATTCCGTTGGGTTATATCATAGCCGTTTATCCAGACGATCCAAATGTGTATCCTTACACCGTTCCTGTCAGCGGTTTTAGTCAACGTAGCGACGTTGCTAACACGGGGATTTTTAATACTTTGCGTATTGCCTCTAATGAAGCAAATGTGGATCGTCCCGTTGAATTTGTGATTACCGGCGCGAAAAAAGGAGCGACGCCACTTTCGCAAGAAGAAGCTATGAAAATGACTGTCAACGACGTGTTAAATTATTTGAGCGGTTCAACGTC
>DPKY01000055.1 GCA_003542275.1 Methylococcaceae bacterium
ATTTAGAAGCGGCGGCGTGGGGGGTATTAGCATTGCCAGAGGACGCCTTTGCTTCCCTTAATCCAAACGCCTCTCCACGCGTGGGGAATTGCGCGGTGATTGCGGCGGGAACGGGGCTAGGTGAAGCCATTATTTTCCACGATGGTACCCAACATCATGTGATAGCCACAGAAGGCGGGCACAGTGATTTTGCGCCAAGCGATGCGCAACAAATTGCCTTATTTTCTTTTATGCAAACGCAATTTCCCGAGCACGTTAGCTATGAACGCCTTGTTTCGGGCGTGGGCATTGAAGCCATTTATGCTTTTTTAACACAAACAAGCGAGCTGGAGTGTACGTTAACTCTCGATGGCGTCGAGGATATGGCTGCAGAAATTAGCCGCGCCGCCATAGCAAGCCAAAGTCCACGCTGTGTTGAAACGATGCGTTTATTTTGTCGTATTTATGGCGCAGAAGCGGGTAATCTCGCGCTCAAATGTTTGCCTTATGGGGGCGTTTACATCACGGGTGGTATTGCATTAAAGTGCTTACCCCTTTTGCAGCAAGGCGATTTTTTAGCCGGCTTTTTAGCAAAAGGGCGCTACCGCAGTGCACTGGAAAACATGGCCGTTAACGTCTGTTTAGAACCTGACGTGGTGCTTTTGGGCGCACTGTCTTTTATCAACCACCCTTGTAAGCTGCCGGCAGGTGTATTTTTGCCAGAGAAAAATCATTCATGACAACGCAACGCATTCAAGAAAATGAGGCGAATGACACCGTAACAAACGCACTACAATCTTTACACATTGACATCGACGCGCGAGTGAGTGCCATCACCGCAACTAAAGCAGACTGGCCCTGTCGCAGAGGGTGTGATGGTTGCTGTCATCGGCTCGCGCAAATTCCCGAGTTGACCGAGGCAGAGTGGCGACTTTTGCAAACGGGCTTGAAAGCGCTCGCGCCAGACGTTCGTCAAGATGTGTATCAAAAAGCGGCAACACTCTCCACCCAAACGCCACGCAAAATTACCTGCCCGATGCTCGACATCACTACCGGCAGTTGCCTTGTGTATGCTTTTCGCCCTGTGGCGTGTCGCACCTATGGTTTTTATGTTGAGCGTGATAAAGGGCTCTATTGCTCAACCATTGAAGCACTGGTAAACGAAGGGGAATTTTTCCATATTGTATGGGGCAATCACGACACCATCAATCGCCGCATTGCAAAATTAGGCGCCCCTCGATTGCTCGTTGACTGGATGAAAATAGACACATCAACAAATATACGAAAAGAAGTTGACTAATATCGTGTAATTCATGAGAATTGCGGCTTACATTTCACCTAAAATAAGAAAAATAATACGATAATGGTTTCATCCAATTTAAAATCTAGCTTGAATGTTTTAGTTGTTGATGGCAGTTGTGAAATAACCGATATACTCATGCGTGTCCTTTTTTGTACAGGACATTGCGCGAAAGCGTTTAATGATCCCGCTCAAGCACTGCGTGTATTTAAAGAAAATCCTGATGAATNNCTCGTTTCAAATCCAGTGCTAATGGCGCGTTCCTCTCTTTTCTCAATAAACCAGAAGATTTAAAAAATATTTTTACGTGGCTGGGCAATATCAAGGGAAGTGTTGAAGCAGACCTAGGCGACCATTCCCCCGTTTACCAGTTAATTTATGCGAGTAGAGCAGTGGAGGGCTTTTGTGAAAAAGAGTTAATGGCTATTTTGCATACTTCGCGCAAATCAAATAAATCGGCGGCTATCAGCGGTGTGCTCATTTATTTTCAGCATTATTTTCTACAAGTGTTAGAGGGGGATGAAGAGGCTGTCACCACTTTGTTTCACGACCATATTTTAAAAGACAAACGCCACAAAGACGTGGCGATTTTCAGTGAAGGTTATGTTGACAGACGCAATTTTGGAAACTGGAGCATGGGCTTTTTTGGGCAACATCAAAACGAAGAGTACAGTCTACTCGGTCTTACTGATTTTGCTCATCATCCAGCCAGTGCGTTTTTCAAACATAAACTTTCCGATGAACAAAAAGGGTTGCTAGGGCTAACGATTTAAACACATTAAACACACGAGAAAAACAGCGATTTCACATCACGGTATTTTGAGGATTGAAATCGCGGTATTTTCTTATTCCAACAAATTATGCTAGCTGACAATCGTCCAATTTTCCGCCTCATTGCCGTGACGGGTTCTTTTAAACGTCATGGGTGGAAAGCCTTGAAATCGCGCTTCCACAATATCTTCTTTGATTGTTTCATCATGAATAAACGCATTGGCATCTTCATTTTTCATATCCCATGCGTACTGAAAAACGGTGGTGAGCGCTGTTTGAAATTCTTCTGAATTGATTTTCATAAATACACCTTAATTTTATTAAACAAAAGGAAAAGATGACGTGTGCAGGATAACACGCGACACGTTGCCATAACAAAAACAACACGTTGTCAGCGGCAAGTGGGACTATTTTACGCTATCTGCTAGGCTGTGCGCACAAAAAATGTTGCCTGTTTTTAGCGGTTTTTCTGAAAATAACGTATGATGACCACTTTTAGATAACAGTTTAACATTTACGGTTTTCGTTTAACTTTCGCTTTGCGACGACATTGAACACGGTATTTTCTATGATGAAAAAAATTGACTTGGACAAAAAACCGGCGGGCGTTGGTTATTTCATCAACAGCATTCAAACGCTCTTTGTGGGCATTTTGCGTGTTTGGACCATTCCCATTGTGTTAATGCTCAGTCTTGCATCAGGATTTACCACTTACTACGGCCTCTCGCATTTTATTACGCCGTGGATTGCATTGGTCATTACCGTTGCCATTCAATCCATTGTTGTGATTTGTTCACTGGAAATGGCAGGAATGCACTGGAAAGCTAACCGTATTCGTTATTTTAGCGTTGTGTGTTCTTTATTGATTGCGTTAATGGCCTCTGTGTCTTTTTCATATTTTAAATTTTATGAAATCTCGCAAAAAGATAAATTGCACACAGACCGTGTTAATCAACTGCGTATTGACATCAAAGCGTACATTGACAGCGCATTGGTACTTAAAGCCGATATTCTAAAACAACAAAATACCGATATTGAAAAAGCCTCAACAGAAGTCTCTCAAGCCTATTTTGGTACACATCCACAAGCCTTTGATACCTATAAAAATCATGTTGGTGAAGGGCCTTTTTGGAAACATTACAATCAAATTTATTTAGAGAAAAAAGCGCAAAAAGAAAAATTTGAACACGATTTTGCTGACCTCAATCAGGATATTCAAAAAGTACAAAGCAGTGTGAATAATTTGGATAATGCAAAAAATCTCGAAGACGCATACCAGCAAATGCTCTCAAATTTTGACGCATTGCAACTCAAGATGAATTTACTGTTTGGCAATAGCGGTTTATCTGCTGTGCCTCAAGCGCCGTTATTGATGACCTTCAATCAATTTACCGCTGACGTTCAGCCCAATATAGCGATGTGGTCGGATTTTTCGTTGTTTGCTTTTGTTTGCGCGGCAATGGTGGATTTTTTTACCGTCTTGCTGTCTTACCGCTTGGAGTTTACCGCACCTGGCCCACTGACGGTGCAAGAAGAAGAGCTGATTTTTGAATGCTTGCGGCAATTTACCGAGTTTAAAATCAATAAAAATGATGAACTTGAAATGGTCATTGAAAAAACGGATATTGAACGTGCCCGCCGCTATTGTGATTGGTCAAGGATGTTTGCTGTGGGACTGTTGCTCAATCGCGGTTTTTTGCGAAAAATAGATGATAGAACGGTTGAATTCGCACCTAATCTTTATCCGTTAATTGCTGAGAAAATGAGTGATAAAATTCACCATGCAAGACAAAAAGCCCAAGCTGAGAGTGAAATTCAGCACGTAGAAAGTGGACATACGTTATGAATGCGCAAAATATGAATAACATGGATTTTTGGCTGACCAAGCAAGAAACGCCTTCTCATCACGCCTTAATGGTCGCCGAAACATGGCAACCCATTTTTGAGCCCGACCGACACCTTGTTTCAATAAAAATGGGCCCCTATTGGCGGTTATATGAGCGACCAGAAGGGTTTGTGAAGCGCTTTTATCATACCGTCTACGCGCTGCCCATTGAAAAATGGCTACTGGACACGCACGTTGAGCTATATGAAGGCTTTTGCAACGTGGGTGTGCGCGTGGATATTCATTTTCAAGCTGGTATAAAATACGCACTCAATAATATGGCCGTACTCGCCTCCATTAACGCGCATATTCAAAGTACATACGAAGAAGCGTTAATGAACAGTGTGCACGACACGCTACTCAATTTACCCAAAGATGTGTGGATACGCAATGCACTGGGGCTTGTTGAGAAGAAAATTGCCAGCGATATGAGTGAGATGTTTATGTTGCAAGCCATTCAATCACGCGTACTATGTGAGTTGACACCTGTTTTTAAAGACTTTCCCGATGTGATTTTATCCCAAGAAGAAATTTATCTCAGTTTGCTCAAAAAGAATTTTGAATTTAATCAAGCCAAACGTGATGAACACTTCCGTCAGCAAACAGAAATCGATAATCAGGCACGCGAACAAACACAAAAAAACATCGAAAACCTTGAGCAAGACGCACGCCTTGAGCGTGAAAAACAAGCGACGATTGCCGCCAATACGTTGCGTTTGCGTGAAGAATTTGCACGGCAACAAGCCGCCCTCTTTGAAGTGGAAGAGCGTATTCATACCGAGCAACTCGCGCATGACAGTGCGCTCAAAGAAAAGGCATTTGAGTCGGCAATGGCGTTAGAAAAAAAACAACACGCAAAAACGCTATCACAAAAAACGCAGCAAAAAGAAGACGAAATCACGCGTGAAATCATGCTTTACGAAAAAGAACAAGCACAATGGCTTGCCGCTAAAACAAAAATACAAGCGCATGAAAATACGCTGTCAAAAATCCCTCCCAAAACGAAATAATATAGCGTTTCTCTCGCTATTTTCGCATTGGCCATGGCAGCGCTGCATGGCCAATTTAGCATTTGATGCGCAATTTTTCCGTTATTATTCAGTTTACATTCAGTTTCGCCCCCTATAATTTACACAAAACAGGGTTTTCTCCCTAAGCGTAGTCGGTTTTAACACAAGCAAATCACAACAATGCCTAACTCAATGGGTAGCTGTTTGTCTGTTGGCTTATTTCTGACTATTTACGGTGGTTTATGGCATAAGCCAAGAGAGATTTTTGGGTAACTATATGAAATTATTGCTTGTTGAAGATGATCAACATCTTGGAAAGCTCATTAAACAAGACTTGGTGAAGTCAGGTTTTGCGGTGGATTTGGCCATAGAAGGCGAATCAGGCGAATTTATGGGGTCAACGGAAAATTATGACATTATCGTGCTGGATTTAGGCTTACCTAAGCTGTCGGGCATCGATATATTAAAAATCTGGCGACAAAATGGTTTGGATACGCCCGTTTTAGTGTTGACGGCGCGAGACAGTTGGTATGACCGCGTTGATGGTTTTGAGGCGGGGGCTGACGATTATTTAGGCAAACCCTTTCATATTGAAGAGCTGCTCGCGCGTCTTAATGCCATTTTAAAACGCAGTAAAGGGCGCTCGCCACGCCGCATAGAGGCCTTTGGATTGTGCCTTGATGAAGACAATAAAACCGTGACACAAAATGATATTGTGCATAATTTAACGCCGATTGAATTTATGTTGCTTCGGTTATTTTTACTCAATCCCAATAAATTATTCACAAAATCACGGTTAATTGAGAGTTTATACGAACTGGATTCAGACCCAGACAGTAATGTGCTAGAAGTGTATATTTCACGTTTGCGTCAAAAAATTGGGAAACAAAAAATTATTACGCGACGCAATCAAGGTTATTTATTCAAGGACACGGTGTGAAGCGTCTTGCGAAGGAAATGAATATCAGTCTTGGGCTGGTATTGTTAATTGGTTTAGCCTTGCTTTGGGTGCTGCGCACCATTGCGATGCCCTATATTATTGAAAAGCAAATGGTCACGCGTTTAAGTCATGATTTTGATGGTATTTTAAATCATCTGGTGGTGTCTGAAACGGGGGATATTCAAATTGATTCGCGTGTGGTCTCACCGATGTATCTGCAGCTGAACTCGGGATATTACTATTCGATTGTGACGCCCCGCAAAGTGCTCAATTCCCCCTCGCTGGGCAGTTTTTCTTTTGAACTGGAGCCGTTTACGATCATCACATCCGATATTTTTTATATGCAAGGCCCTGAATTACAATCACTTATTGCTTTTAAAAAATCGGTGATAATCAATAATATCCTTGTCACCGTCACCACGAGCGAAGATTTAACGCAAGTCAAGCAAGACGTGCGCGACTTAAGCCTTGTCATGCTGTTAATTAGCGTTTGGATTACGCTGTTAGCGTTGCTTGTTCAGTCATATTTAATTCATAAGGCGTTGAGCCCTTTTTTAAATTTGAAATGGCGATTGATTTCGCTGGCAGCTATCGATCCTAAAGCAAGCAATGACCTCAATGCTGATGATC
>DPKY01000001.1 GCA_003542275.1 Methylococcaceae bacterium
AAGCTCTAGGCGAATGCTTAAAACCTTGCCGACGGGATAACCGCGCAACTGCACAGGCGCCCCTTCGGTTAAACCGCGCACGGAACCGTTGAAATACATGACATAATGCAGCGTATTATTGTAGGTAATTTCCGTAGACGCTTCATACGTATCAAACAAAGGATAGAGCGTATTAGACGACGCTATGCTGTCCACCCCATCTTCAGCAGAGGCGCGAAACGCAATGCCACCGCTGAGCAAAGAAATCAGCGGCCCCGTGCGCACTTTAAAGCCATCAGCACCCGCTGATAAATCCACGCCACTATCAATCCAAAAACGGGTATTTTTGCGTACAAATTGGTCGTAGGGCTTGTTAATGAAAATAGTTAAATGAATCGCATCGGCAGCAGCGGAGAGTTCATGCGTTAACACCTGCCCAACTGTGATGCCATGAAAGTTAATGGGTGTCCCTGTGCGCAGCGAACCTAAATTATTGGTTTCTAAAACATATTCTGTCCCTTCTGCATTTGCTTTAAGCGGCGGTGGCGTTCCTAAACCGTTAAAATGCCGTGCTGGCTCACCATTTCCGGGTTTGATTTCAATATACGAACCGGAAATAAGCGTGCCCAACCCCGAAATGCCCCCTAAGCCTACTTGCGGCCTCACCACCCAAAACAAAGTATTATCTTTGAGATAATCCGTTGCACTCGCATTCATTTGCGCGGTCACCACAATGGTTTTCATATCACTGTTAATACTCACCGCTGTCACTTTACCCACTTCAACATCTAAGTATTTAATTTTCGTTTTGTCCACTTCCAGTCCTTCAGCCGTGGGAAAATTGATAGTAACAACAACGCCTCTTTCAGAAAAAGATTTATAAATCAACCAACTACTTACTAATACCGCAATAATAGGTAATAACCAAATAAAGGATAATTCTGATTTTTTCGTGAGTCGAATATCACTAATGTCATAATCGTCATTAAATTCGGTCATGGATAGTCTCTTTTTTGATTGAAAATAAAGGCATTAGGCAAAACAAAACCACGTTGTGTGTTTTTTTATATGAATGGATAAGAAGATAGGTGAATTGATTGAAAAAATAAAACGTTGCCATCGCGTTTTTATTTTAACAATATCAGTAGGTAAATGTTACTAAATTACTAAAATTAATGTAACACAGACAAAAAAACAAAGAACGACAAACCGCCATGAAGAAGCTAGGGTCTACTCGGCGGCGTGTTGTGAGAAAACAGTCAATATAACAGCAAGGCTACATTACAATTTTTTACCGGTCACCCAGTAAATTAACTCTGTGAGTGCTTTATCATTCATAATGTACTTTTCGGCGTTACTGTCGAGCAAATGGCTTTCAATAATTTTTTTCACATCGCTTTTTTGTACTTGCGAATACATCACGCCGCCAGGATAGACAAGGATATTAGGCCCAAGTGAACATGGTCCAGGACACTCCATGCCGCTCACGACAACTTCATCAAACAAATTCCGTTCATTGATTTCAAAAATGAATTCATCCAAAATTTCTGTACCGCCTTGTCCACCGCAACCGCCGCAGGGGTGCGTGCCCTCCTCGCGCTCTGTTGTACAAACAAAAACGTGCCCTTTGGGCTTGTTTGACTTTCTGATCTCGTCCTTATTGTCTGCGCCTATTTTTGATTTAAAAAAATTGAACATGGTATTCTTCCTAAAATGAATTTTAAAAAAGCAACAAGGGATTTGTCACAACGGTGCTTTTCTTTCGCCTTTATTTTTTGCCATTATAACCGCTTTGCCAAAAAACGTGAATGACTCACTTTTAAGCGCTAAATCAAGGTGTTCGCGCAGGTAGCTTAGTAGGCGACGTTAAGTTCCACGGAGCCAGTTCTATCACCCCCTCTAAATGCGCCTCGACTCTGTCATCAAAATCGGCTAAAAAATCCAAACCCGTTTGCGCTTCTATCGCATCAATGGTGGTGATAAAACTGTTTATCGATTCCTTGCCACTGACCGTTTGCGGTACAACAAACGCCAATGCAAAAGCGGGTTTACTCGCCGTTTCTTCTGACACGTAAATTTTATAAAACGCTTTGGGAATGCTCACGCGCCAAGAGGAAGGCAAACGCTCAACATTTTCACCAAAAATAGGGCCAGTAATCACCCAAATTTTACCAAAATTTTTAGCAAATCCGAACTCCATTTCTTCCAAATGTTGCCAGACTTGTTGATTTAATTTTGCTTTTTGTGGACTGACATTGGTCATCAAAAAACTGTCGGCTTGGCCATAGCGCCCATAGAGCATACTCATCGCATGATTGGGCGCATTGTGTCCACGGTCAAAGCCGCTTTTTGTATAATCGTCGTGCGTCACGCGATTGAAACTGCGCCAATCCGTTTGAAAATGCGCTAACCGCTTCAAATGCGGCTGATTTTCATCTACTGGCGTGAGTGCGTATTCCACCCACAAAGGATTGCCTCGCCAATCTGAGTAACCCACAATAAAACCATTGTTGCGAAAAATACGGCACCATGTATTGACGTTTAAAAACGACGTCGCTTGTGGTGTGCCTTGATAGAGCAAAGCGGGTCGCGCAATGAACACTTCATAGCCATAGCCACACAATACCAACGTCACCACCGGCATCACCACGCGGGGGTAATTTTCCAGTGTACGATAAGCGATCACGCACCAAGACAGTATTTTTTTCATGCGCAAAACACTAATCCAAACTCTTGCTCGCTAACTCATACACATCATTGGAAATATGCTCTGTTGCCATAATGCGTTGCAACTGATGTTTCATCAGCGCTTGCGCACTTGCATCTACTTTTCGCCATGCCGTTAAAGGTGTGAGCATCCGTGAGGCGACTTGAGGATTGATGGCATTGAGTTCGATGATAGTATCGGCTAAAAATTGATAACCTTGACCGTTTTTTGCATGAAAATTCACCGGGTTGTTTTGGCTAAAGCCACCAATCAACGCCCGCACACGATTTGGATTTTTTAAATCAAAGGCGCAATGGTGACGCAGCACCTTGATGGTTTCGAGTACATTTTGCGAGGGACTGCTCGCTTGCAGCGCAAACCATTTATCAATCACCAGCGCCTGCATCTGCCACTGTGTATAAAATTGCTGGAGGCAGGCTTCTTTTTCAGGATGATTATTGTGTACAATGACCGTGAGCGCGGCCATTTGGTCGGTCATGTTTTTAGCTTGCAGAAACTGAGTGTGCGCCATTGCGTGATGCGCTGGCGTGTCAATTTTTCCCAGCAAAGCGAGACAGGCATTTTTGACTCGACGACGACCGATTGCCTCGGCGCTAAAATCGCCCGATTCGTCTTTATGATAGGCATGATAAAGCGCCGTAAGCGGTGCACAAAACACTTGTGCCATCACAGTGAGGACACTCTCTCGAGCACGGTGAATTCCCTCAAAATCAACGACCGTCATGTGCTCAGCTAAATAGGCCTCTGAAGGCAATGTGAGCAATAGTGAAAAATAAGCAAGGTCTACAATAGGTTGTGTCAATAATTTCTCAACAATGGCCAGCAAAATTACCATGTCCTCCTGTTCCGCTGTTGCTAACGCTTTGTTAGCCACTAAATTTAAAATGACGTGTTGCGCGAGTTGTTGAAACGCCTCCCATCGATTAAACGTGTCACGGTCATACTCTGATAAAAAAGCGAATTCCTCGACACTACGTGAGTAGTTAATGTGTACTGGCGCGGAAAACTCACGCAAAATCGATAAAACCGGTGTGCTTGCGATGCTTTCAAATGAAAAGACTTGCTGCATTTGATTAAATTGCAATAAAGTCGGCGGCAATAAATCTTCGCCTGTTTGTGCATCTAGCAAGCCTATTTTTATAGGGATAAGCAGTGGTAACAACTGGTTAGGATAGGACTGTGCGAGGGTGAGTGAAAAAATCTTTGAGGCGCTATCATACTGCGTAGATACGCTTACCGTTGGCGTGCCTGCTTGTGAATACCAGCGTCGAAATTGCGCCAAATCCATCTCATTCGCGTCCTGCATCGCACTCACAAAATCATCGCACGTCACGGCCTGACCATCATGACGCGCAAAATACAAATCACTGCCACGTCTAAACCCTTCCGCGCCGAGCAATGTGTGTAGCATACGCACCACTTCTGCCCCTTTTTCATACACGGTGAGTGTATAGAAATTATTGATTTCAATATAGCTTTCTGGGCGAATAGGGTGTGAAAGCGGACTGGCATCTTCGGCAAATTGGCGCGTACGCAACAGCGTGACATCTTCAATGCGCTTGACCGCTTTTGAGGTGCGGTCGGCCGTAAAAGATTGATCTCTAAAAACAGTAAACCCTTCTTTTAAACTTAACTGAAACCAATCGCGGCAAGTAATTCTGTTACCCGTCCAATTATGGAAATACTCATGGGCAATGACGGCCTCGATATTCTCATAATCGGCATCGGTCGCGGTTTCAGGACTGGCCAGCACATACT
>DPKY01000231.1 GCA_003542275.1 Methylococcaceae bacterium
CGCAGTACATGGTGCGTGACGTGGTGGATTTAGTTGAGCAAGCGGGCAGTAAAATCGACACCATTTTGATTCCTAAAGTTGGCGTTTATTCAGACGTTTACATGGTTGAAGCGATGCTCAGTCAACTCGAAACACAAGAAGGCCTCAAAAATAAAATTGGGATTGAAGCCTTAATCGAAACAGCGCTAGGCATGGCGAACGTGGAAGATATTGCCAAGCAAGGCGCTTTGGGTGGTCGCCTTGAAGCCTTGCATTTTGGCGTGGCGGATTATGCAGCAAGTAACCGCGCAAGAACGGTGAATATTGGCGGGTTGAATCCGGATTATCCAGGTGATCAATGGCATTTTGCGCTCAGCCGCATGACCGTAGCGTGTCGCGCGTATGGTTTGCGTCCTATTGATGGCCCCTTCGGTGATATTAAAGACCCTGAAGGGTACATGGCGGGCGCACGTCGCGCGGCGGCACTGGGCTGTGAAGGAAAGTGGGCGATTCATCCATCACAAATCGCGCTTGCTAATGACGTTTTCACGCCCCCCGAAGCAGAAGTGAACAAAGCCAAACGCATTTTAGAAGCCCTCAAAGAAGCTGCCGCGCAAGGCAAAGGCGCCGCTGCACTTGACGGACGCTTAATTGACGCCGCTTCTGAGCGTATGGCTAATAACGTCGTGCGAGCCGCTGACGCGATTGCCGCAAAAACACGCTAAGCGACAAACGTCATGGCTAAAAAAGGCGCGAGATTCAACAAATACGTGCCAATTTTGTAAAAAGCCATCCCTGCATAGTGAATGGAATCAAAACGCTCATGCGATATTTTGAACCATTTGCTGTGCAGTCGATATAAAGCATCGTGATACAAGGTAAACACAACAAACCAAACAAGTATCACGCTCAAGTTAATGACAGTTGCCCATCCCAAAATACTACGCAGTAACTCAATTGTCATATCAATTCACCAAATGAACGAAAAAAGCTATATAATATAGATGGTTATATAACAATTATCATTTTAATACAATAGGAAGTTTTATGGATATTCATGAATATCAAGCCAAAGAATTATTAAGTGGCTATGGCGTCAAAATCGCAGAAGGCGGTATTGCGCACAATGCAGACGAGGCGGTGCAACGCGCCAGAGAAATTGGTGGGCATATTTGGGTCGTCAAAGCGCAAATCCATTCAGGCGCACGCGGTAAAGCCGGTGGTATTAAAGTATGCAAAACCCTTGATGAGGTCAGCACGGCCACGCACGATTTATTGCACAAAGTCTTAGTGACGCATCAAACCGGCCCAGCAGGAAAATTATGCGATAAAGTGTATGTGGAAGCAGGTACAGACATTCAAAAAGAATTGTATTTTTGCTTTTTAGTGGACCGCGCCTCTGAGCGTATTGTGATGGTGGGTTCAGGGCAAGGCGGCATGGAAATTGAGGAATTAGCGGAAACCCATCCGGATGCCATTACCAAAATTTACATTGAGCCGGCGGTCGGTTTGCAAGATTATCAAGCGCGTGAAATGGCTTTTGCAATGGGCCTTCCCGCTGAATTGATGAGTCATGCAATGAAAACCATCAAAGGTTGCTATCGTGCATTGCGTGATTTAGACGCTAATATGCTTGAAATCAATCCCTTAGTGATTACAGGCAACAATGAGCTGATTGCGCTGGATGCGAAAATGGGCTTTGATGAAAATGCGCTTTTCCGTCGTCCTAAAATTGCGGATTTGCGCGATAAAACCCAAGAAGACCCACGCGAAACCAGCGCGGCAGATCATGGCCTGAGCTATGTTGGACTTGATGGTGATATTGGCTGCATGATTAACGGTGCAGGCCTTGCGATGGCCACAATGGATATGATTAAACTTGCCGGCGGTGAACCGGCGAACTTCCTTGACGTAGGCGGTGGCGCGTCAGCAGAGCGCACGGAAAAAGCATTTCGGCTAGTCTTAGCGGACGCCAATGTGAAAGCCATGCTTGTCAATATTTTCGCGGGCATTAACCGTTGTGATTGGATTGCGCAAGGTGTTGTGCAAGCGGTGAAAAATATCGACATGAAGGTGCCTCTGATTGTCCGTTTATCGGGCACGAATGTGGAAGAAGGTCGCCGCATTATTGCCGAAAGTGGTTTACCTATTATTACCGCTGAAACCTTAGCAGAAGCGGCAGAAAAAGCCGTTGCTGCACGCAATCAAGTTGTCGCAAACGAAACCGCAGGAGCTTAAAACACATGGCAATTTTCATTAACGAAACTACCCGCATTATTGTTCAAGGATTTACCGGTAAAATCGGCACGTTCCATGCGCAAGACATGATTAACTACGGCTCAAACGTTATTGGCGGCGTGACACCTGGTAAAGGCGGACAAAAACATTTAGACCGTCCTGTTTTCAATACGGTAAAAGAAGCCGTTGATCAAGGTGGCGCGGAGGCGAGTATTATTTTTGTGCCGCCAGCATTTGCCGCTGATTCCATTATGGAAGCCGCCGACGCGGGCATTAAATACTGCGTGGCCATTACTGACGGTATTCCAACGCAAGATATGATGACGGTGAAAAACTTTTTGCGTCGCTTTCCAAAAGAAGAGCGTATGATTTTAACTGGCCCAAACTGCGCAGGCACCATCAGCCCCGAACGCTCAATGCTTGGCATTATGCCCGGTCATATTTATATGCGCGGCAATGTGGGGGTAGTCGGGCGTTCAGGAACGCTAGGCTATGAAGCGGCTGATCAAATGAAACGTCTTGGCATTGGTATTTCAACATCGGTAGGGATTGGTGGTGACCCGATTAACGGCAGTTCACACCGCGATATTTTTGAGCATTTTGAACAAGATGACGAAACGAAAGTCATTTTGATGATTGGTGAAATTGGTGGCCCTCAAGAAGTTGAAGCGGGACTTTTTGCCAAAGAAAACATGAAAAAACCTGTTGTTGCGTATATTGCAGGTTTAACCGCCCCTGAAGGACGTCGCATGGGCCATGCTGGGGCGATTATTTCATCAGCTGGCGAAAGTGCGGCTGAAAAAGTCGCTATGCTCAAAGACTTAGGCGTAACCATCTCCCCTACCCCATCAGCGATGGGTGAAACTGTAGCAAAGGTGTTGGCTGGGTTGAAGTAGGTTTTTTAAACATTTAGGCTCAAGTTGCGATGATTTTTCAGACCAGCTTGAGCTTTTAATAACGAAAATTTTTATCAAACGACGAAGATAATATGAAAGGTACTTATACGGAAAAATTATCAAGCAGAGGAAATGGCACTTTTACGGTAAATGGAAATTCTTGGTCGATAGAGTATTATTTTTCTGGTACTGATATGAGATACAACGGGACTTTTCTAATATGACATGGAAGCAGCATCGACTCATATATTGA
>DPKY01000189.1:0-799 GCA_003542275.1 Methylococcaceae bacterium
ATGTAGCCGCAACCGATGATCCCTTTTGGCTCGATACCTAAACGCATAAGAAAAAATAAATCACCTGTGTTTATACGTTTTGTTTTTCCACAACTCCAACGTATATCATATTGTTTTTTATTATTAACTCGATAAACGGCATCTTGAAAATCAAGCCAGTTCCAATATTCAGGATTCCATGTGTACAAAAATGAAGCCATATCTTTGATATACTTGAAAATTAGGGGGAGGCAAACGAAAAATGTAAAAATTTCGTTTGCCATTTTTAAATCTTTTACCCCTTCTTCACATACAAATCCGTAATCGTGCCTTCAATCATTTCAGCGGCAAAGGCAAAGGTTTCAGAAAGTGTTGGGTGTGCATGAATGGTTAAGCTAATGTCTTGCATATCCGCGCCCATTTCAAGCGCTAATACTGCTTCGGCAAGCAATTCACCTGCATTGGTGCCAACAAAACCCGCTCCTAAAATGCGCCCAGTTTCTTTGTCAGACAAAATTTTGGTCATGCCTTCTTTGCGCCCCATACTCAACGAACGCCCACTCGCCGCCCAAGGAAATGCGCCTTTTTCGTACTCGATGCCTTGCGCTTTGGCTTGATTTTCCGTCAAACCCATCCACGCCACTTCAGGGTCGGTGTATGCAACCGATGGAATGGTCAGTGCATCAAAATGCGATTTATGCCCAGCAATGACTTCAGCAGCCACTTTGCCTTCGTGTACGGCTTTGTGGGCAAGCATTGGCTGACCCACAATATCGCCGATGGCAAAAATATGCGGCACGTTGGTGCGCTGTTGTTTATC
>DPKY01000189.1:805-3157 GCA_003542275.1 Methylococcaceae bacterium
ACGTCCAACTGCCACTAACACGGCATCAAACAATTCTGATTCAGGTGCGCCTTTGCCTTCAAACGCTACTTTCAAGCCTTCTGCTTGTGCATCAATAGCGCTGACTTTGGTTTCAAGCCAAATGTTTTTATATTGTTTTTTGATTTTACGAAACAGTGGCGTGACCAAATCTTTATCACACCCCGGAATAATTTGATCCATGAGTTCCACAACATGAATTTCAGAACCGAGCGCGTGATAAACGGTCGCCATTTCCAGTCCGATAATGCCCCCGCCAACAATCAGCAGTTTTTTAGGAATAAAAGGCAACGCTAGCGCGTCACTTGAATCCCAAAGACGTGGGTCATCATTAGGAAAAACAGGAATCTGTGTCGCCTGTGAACCGGCAGCAATAATGGCATTTTCAAAGGTAATCGTCGTGTCACCAACAGCTAAAGTATTCGCACTGGTAAAATGACCTACACCTTGCACAACTGTCACTTTACGCTGTTTTGCTAACGCGGCTAATCCATCATTTAAGCCTTTTGTGATACTCATGCGCCAATCACGGATTTTATCGATATCCAGCTCAGGTTTGGCAAACTTCACGCCGTAATGTTCAGATTCTTGAGCTTCGTGAATGGTATGCGCAAGATGCAAAAGGGCTTTTGAGGGAATACAACCCACATTCAAACACACGCCCCCTAACGCGCCATAACGCTCCACTAAAACAACTGTTTTTCCCAAATCTGCCGCACGAAACGCCGCCGTATAGCCACCTGGCCCGCCACCTAAAACGAGAACTTGCGTTTGTAAATTGTCGCTCATCATGTTCTCCTAAACCAGCAAGCGACGCACGTCGCTAAGATAATACTTGAGCGCTTCCATAAAACGCGCACCCTCCGCCCCGTCAATGACACGGTGATCATAGGTTAAATCCAGCGGCAACATCAGTCTTGGTTCAAATGCGTTGCCGCTCCAAACGGGTTGCATCGCTGATTTCGTCACGCCTAAAATGGCCACTTCAGGCGCATTCACAATCGGTGTAAAGGCTTTACCGCCAATGCCCCCTAAACTGGAAATACTCATGCAACCGCCCTGCATATCCGCTGCGGTTAATTTACCAGCACGCGCTTTTTCGCTTTTTTCACCGAGTTCTACGGCCAATTGTTTGAGCGATTTATTGGGAATATCGCGCAAAACAGGCACAACAAGACCATTTGGCGTATCGACGGCAATACCGATATTGAGATATTTTTTGAAAATCAAACTTGCGCCGTCACTTGACAGTGAGGAATTAAAGCGTGGAAATTGCTGCATGGCTGCCGCTAAGGCTTTGATAATAAAAAGCAATCCAGTAAATTTCACATCGGTATTTTTTTGCGCATTAAGCGATACGCGAAATGCTTCCATGTCGGTAATATCCGCTTCATCGTGATACGTCACCATCGGCAAGTTGAGCCAAACGCTGGTCATGTGCTGACCGGTCAACTTGTTGATTTTGCTCAACGGTTGTACATCAATCTCACCAAAAGCTGAAAAATCGGGCACGGCAATTTTGGGCAATGCCGCGCCACCGGTGACGGTAATGCCTTCTGTCATGGCTTTTTTGACGTATGCCTTAACATCTTCTTTCAAGACGCGCCCTTTACGCCCTGTTCCCTGTGTGACTTGATTGATATCTACGCCCAATTCACGGGCAAATAATCGAACAGCCGGTGACGCATGAGCGCGATGATTGCTTGATACATGGCTATCAACGGCTCTGCTTTCGACTTCCACAGGGCGAGCAGGCGCGGTGACAACCGGTACTGATGCCACGACTTTAGTCTCCTCGGCAACAGGAGGGGGTGGTGATTCCTCTTTGATTAGCTCAACAGCGGGCGCAACGTCATCGCTGACCAGCACGGTCACAATCAATGCCCCTTCGTTGACTTTATCGCCCACTTTTAAATGCACCTGTTGAACAGTCCCCGCTGCTGTTGCGGGAACGTCCATGCTCGCTTTGTCTGTTTCAAGGGTTATCAAGGTCTGATCAACAGCAATCACATCGCCCGTTTGCACTTCAACAGCAACCACGTCCACATCATGCACATTGCCAATATCTGGCACTTTAATTTCAACTGTTGTACTCATGGTTCACCTATTATTTCAGCCAAGGGGCTTTTACATCAGCGTCAATGCCATATTTTGCAATGGCAACCTCGACTTTACTTAACTCAAACTGCCCGTTATCGGCCAAACTTTTCAATGCCGCCACGGTAATATGAAACCGGTCGACTTCAAAGAAACGGCGCAAATCTTCGCGCGTGTCTGAACGACCAAAGCCATCTGTGCCAAGCACCGTATAAGGCGCGGTAATTTCGCTGCGAA
>DPKY01000063.1 GCA_003542275.1 Methylococcaceae bacterium
CGGCCAAAGGCGAGAAAATTCAAGACATTCAATTTGTGCGAGGCACCGCGCATTTTGTTAAAACCCTACCGACTGAATTTGCCATCAAAGATTCTACTGAATTTGACAAACCGGGCGTTATCGCGCCCCCCGTCAATCCTTATCAAGACGCGCCAGCCTGCGACACATCAAAAACTGCGCAAAATACAGCGGAAACGGTCATTGCGCCCCACATTGCGTCTATCAAAACACTACGTGAAAAAACCGCTATTCGCTTGCCTGCTTATGACATCGTCAAAAATGACCCGATTTACTACGCGCACGCCTCGCGCGTCATGCACGCTGAAACCAATCCTTATAACGCAAGGCCGCTTATTCAAAAACACGGTGAGCGTGAAATTTGGATAAATCCCCCGCCACTGCCGCTATCTATGGCCGAGATGGACAGCATTTTTGCTTTGCCTTATTCACGTTTGCCGCATAAACAATACGGCAACGCAAATATTCCCGCTTTTGAGATGATTCAACATTCAGTCAACATTATGCGTGGCTGTTTTGGCGGCTGTAGTTTTTGCTCCATTACCGAACACGAAGGGCGCATTATTCAAAGNNTGTATCGCCTTGCCTGCAAAGAAAAGAGCATAGAAACTGCTTGCCGCAAACTCTCTTGCGTGTACCCGAGCATCTGCCCCAATTTGAATACCGACCACTCGTCATTGATTAACTTGTATCGCCGCGCACGCGCACTAAAAGGCATTAAAAAAATTTTTATCGCCTCAGGCCTGCGCTATGATTTGGCGGTGGAATCGCCTGAATATGTCAAAGAACTGGTCACGCATCACGTTGGGGGGTATTTAAAAATTGCCCCAGAGCATACGGAAAAAAATGTTCTCAGTCGCATGATGAAACCGGGCATGGGAACGTATGACCGCTTTAAAGCGCTTTTTGATCAATACTCAAAAGAAGCGGGTAAAGAGCAGTATCTCATCCCCTATTTCATCGCCGCGCATCCAGGCACCACTGATGAGGATATGTTAGCGCTGGCGCTTTGGCTAAAGCGTCATAATTTCCGCGCAGACCAAGTGCAGGCATTTTTACCCTCCCCGATGTCCATTGCCACGGCCATGTATCACAGCGGTAAAGATACGCTCAAAAAGGTAACATACCAAGCGGACACAATCAGCATTCCAAAAAGTGTAAAACAACGCCGCTTGCAAAAAGCTTTTTTGCGTTATCATGACCCCAAGAATTGGCCCATGCTCCGCGATGCTTTAAAATCGATGGGACGTGCTGATTTAATCGGTAACGGGAAAGCGCATTTAATCCCAAGTTTTCAACCCAAAGGCGTTGCGGATACGTCAGAGAAAACGCAGCTATTTAAGACAAAATACACCGGTTTTAGCAAAAATAAAGGCGCAAACCCGTCAACGCGCTCGTCTAAAACGACTAAAAATCGCTCACGTTAACGCTGACGTTTTCCCTTTTTTGCTCATCACTTGTTATTGATATGTTCGCTTCACGTTTAAAAATAAGCACGTTTGTTTGTGGCACCCTGTTTTCGTGTAGCGTGTGGTCGGCGGAAGCGCTGAATTTGCAACTGCGCTGGCATCATCAATTTCAATTTGCGGGTTACTACGCCGCGCTAGAAAAAGGCTACTACGCCAACGCAGGACTTGATGTCACCATCACCGAAGGCTCGCCCGACCATGACGTGTTAAACGAGGTTATGCGCCAACGTGCACAATATGGCGTCACCAACAGTGACCTGCTCTATAAACGTCTGCAAGGGGCGCCTTTTGTGGCACTGGCCGCTATTTTTCAGCATTCACCTTCTGTTTTGCTCACCCACAAAGACATTACCTCGCCCAGTGATTTAATTGGCAAGCGCGTGATGATGGTGGAAGAAAAAGGCGATGCAGATTTTTTAGCCATGTTTTCCAATGAAGGCATCGATAAAAACGCCATTATCTTCCAGCCCATGAGTTTTAATTTGCAAGATTTTATCAGCGGCAAAACCGATGCGTTTCACTCGTATTTAACCGATCAACCTTATTTTTTAAAACAACACGCCATTGCCTATAACATCATCAATCCGCGCAATTATGGGGTGGATTTTTATGGGGATATTTTATTTACTACCGAAGACGAAATTAAACAACACCCCGAGCGCGTGAAAGCGTTTCGACAAGCAAGCATTAAGGGTTGGGAGTACGCGCTCGCGCACCCAGATGAAATGATTGATTTGCTCGTTAATCACTATCACGTTGACAAATCACGCGGTCACCTTGCGTTTGAAGCACAAGCTATGCGTCCGTTAATTGTGCCGGATTTAATTGAAATCGGTCACATGAACCCCGCTCGCTGGCAAGCAATGGCTGATACAATTGCCAAAGTGGGCATGATTGACGCGGCGGTAATTCCTGAGCGCTTGCGTGATTTTATGTATGACTCTGACATTAAACTCGATAAAATAAAACTCAAAGATTATCTGCTACTGGGTTTTCTGTTTATTGGCTTACTGAGTCTTATTTTCTTTTTGCTGATTATCGCTTACAAATCGGTGCGTCACGAAAATTTGCAGCGAAGAAGAACCACTCAACGCCTGCGCAATCAAAGTAACGACTTAGCATTGCATAATCGCATTTTAAAAGCGATGGGCAGTGACGCCATGAGTAGTCAAAAACTCAAAATGTTGCTCAATGAACTGGTGGTGGGTATTGAAGCGCAACATCCCTCAATACTTTGCGCGGTCTTGCTGCTAGACGACGTAGCGGGGCCCTTCTCACTGGGCGCGGCGCCAAGTTTGCCTGATTTCTACCATCAGGCCATAGAGCGCCTTGTCATGGAAGAGAATGTCAGCTCATGTGCGAGCGCCACCTTGCGCGGTGAGCGCGTGATTGTTGAAGACATTCTCACGCAGCCTGATTGGCTGGCATTGCGTGAATTAACCACGCTGGCAAATATACGCGCTTGTTGGTCACAACCCATTAAAAATAGTCACGATAAAGTGCTGGGCGTGATTGCTGTCTATGGACGCGAGATTGGTGCGCCCAAACCCGCAGAAATTATTTTAATTGAACAATATGCCAATTTAGTTACGCTGATCATTGAGCGCTATCACTCCGATACGAAAATTCAAAAGCTGGCTTTCTACGACCCACTCACGGATTTGCCTAATCGTCGATTGTTGTATGACCGGCTTTGTCAAGGCATTGAGCAAGGGCGTCGTGAAAATAAGCGCATGGCACTGCTCATGATGGACTTAGACCGCTTCAAGGCCGTAAATGACAACCTTGGCCATGCCGCCGGTGATGCGTTGCTTGTACAGGTAGCAAGGCGCATACAAAGTCGGTTGCGTGAAACGGACACGGTGGCGCGACTGGGCGGTGATGAATTTATTGTGTTGCTGCGCGATATTAGCCAAATTGATGATGCGGCGCGGGTGGCGGAAGCGCTTGTAGCAGATTTGAGTACGCCTTTTGTGTTAAGTCAAAGCGATGATGTACAAATTGGCGCGAGTATTGGCATTAGCCTCTACCCCGAACATGGTGAAAACCCAGAATTGTTAATTGACCACGCCGATACAGCCCTTTATCATGCCAAGGATGCGGGTCGAGGATGTTTTGCCTATTTTTCACAAGCGCTCACACGCGCTGTGCGCGAGCGCATTGAATTGGAAAATCGCTTGCGTCGCGCGATTGAAAATCAAGAATTACGTTTGTATTACCAACCGCAAGTGGACATTATATCGGGCACTATCATAGGCGCTGAAGCCCTTGTGCGTTGGCTTGACCCTGAGCGAGGGTTAATTTTACCCGATGCGTTTATTGCACTGGCTGAAGAAACGGGCTTAATTGAAAAAATTGGGGAATGGGTCATCAATGAAGCCTGCTATCAAGGCAAACAATGGCTTGATAAGGGCATTAGCGCCTTGACGCTTGCTGTGAATGTGTCACCTGTGCAATTTCGGCGCACGGATCTCAATGCGCTCGTCATGAATGCGTTGCAACGCAGTGGTTTTCCTGCCTCGTGCCTTGAGTTGGAATTGACAGAAAGTAGCCTTATGGCCTCTCAAGAAAAAGTCATTGAATTACTCTCGCGCCTTCAAAAACAAGGCATCAAGCTGGCAATTGATGATTTTGGCACCGGTTATTCTTCGCTGGCGTATTTAAAATGCTTTCCAATGAATGCACTGAAAATTGATAAAAGCTTTATCGACGATATTCCCGAGCTCAAAGATGATATGGAAATTACCGCAACCATTATTGCTATGGGAAAAATTTTAGGCTTTAGAGTCTTAGCTGAAGGCGTAGAAACACAAGCACAGCTGGATTTTCTCAAAGAAAAAGGCTGCGATGTCTATCAAGGCTATTTTAAAAGCCCGCCCCTACCTGCGGAGGCTTTTTTAACGTTGCTGCGTGAAAATCATACTCACCATTAAAAAAATAACACACGATTTCTCTTAAAATTTGGATAACACAATGACTGACGATTACAAAAAAACGCTCAATTTACCGAGCACCGCTTTTGCGATGAAAGCCAATTTAGCGCAACGCGAACCCCAGCAACTCAAAAAATGGCAAGATGAGCAGCTCTACAGTGTCATTCGCCAAGCTAAAAAAGGACGCCCCGTCTTTGTGTTACATGACGGCCCGCCTTATGCTAACGGGGAAATTCACATTGGTCATGCGGTCAACAAAGTATTAAAAGATTTTATTGTTAAATCCAAATCCCTCAGCGGTTTTGATGCGCCCTATGTTCCTGGCTGGGATTGCCACGGTTTACCCATTGAGTTGCAAGTTGAGAAAAAAATAGGCAAAGCGGGCGTGAAAGTCTCACCGAGTGTCTTTCGTAGCGCTTGCCGTGAATATGCCGCAAAACAAGTGGACATTCAAAAAGACGCGTTTATGCGCCTGGGTATTTTGGGCGACTGGGAAAACCCTTACCTTACCATGGACTTTCAATTTGAAGCGGACATTGTCCGCTCGCTAGGCAAAATTGCGCACAATGCCCACATTACGCAAGGTGCAAAACCCGTGCATTGGTGTATTGACTGCGGCTCGGCATTGGCCGAAGCCGAAGTGGAATACGAAGATAAACACTCAGACGCTATTGACGTGCGTTTTGCAGCGGTGGACAGCGCAGACTTTTTGCTGTGTTTTGGTGCTTCGACGGGGGGGCATGGAAAGATTTCTGTTGTCATTTGGACGACGACACCTTGGACATTGCCCGCGAATCAGGCTGTTGCGCTACATAGTGAACTGGAATATGTGTTAATTCAATATCATGACGAGCGATTGGTTATCGCAAAAGACTTGCTCGACGCGGCGCTACATCGCTACGGCAACCCCGCTTACACGGTACTAGGCAGTTGCCCTGGCGCTTCGCTGGAAAATCAAATTCTCCAACATCCCTTCTATCATCGTCATGTGCCTATTATTCTCGGTGATCACGTCACCACCGATGCAGGAACAGGCGCGGTGCATACGGCGCCAGCACACGGTCAAGAAGATTATGTGGTCGGACGGGCGTATAATTTGCCTGTCGACTGTCCTGTGGGCAGTGATGGCGTCTTTTTACCGCACGTGGAATTTTTTGCTGGTCAGCACGTTTCAAAAGCCAATGAACACGTTTTAGAAATTTTGCATTCACACGGCTCACTCGTGCATCAACAAACGCTCTTGCACAGCTACCCGCACTGTTGGCGTCATCATACGCCGATTATTTTTCGGGCAACGCCGCAATGGTTCATCTCCATGAATCAGCATCAGTTGCGTGAGCAAGCCTTAGCGCAAGTGAAAAAAGTCACTTGGCTGCCTGAATGGGGGCAAGCGCGGATTGAGAGCATGATGGAAAATCGCCCTGATTGGTGCATTTCACGTCAACGCACGTGGGGCGTGCCGATTGCGTTTTTTGTGCATAAAGAAACGGGCGAATTGCATCCCAATACGGCGGATTTGATTGAGCAGGTGGCGTTGAAAATTGAAAAGGCGGGCATTGATGCGTGGTTTGACCTCGACGCCAGTGAACTGCTTGGCGATGACGCGGCGTACTACGACAAAATAAACGACACCCTCGATGTATGGTTTGACTCAGGTGTAACACACGCGGGCGTTCTCTCGCGCCGTGAGCAACTTCACTTTCCCGCTGATCTCTATTTAGAAGGCTCAGATCAACATCGCGGCTGGTTTCAATCGTCATTGCTTGCTTCAGTAGCAATGAATGGCGTTGCGCCCTATAAAACCGTTTTAACACATGGTTTTACCGTTGATGCCAAAGGCGAGAAAATGTCTAAATCCAAAGGCAACGTCATTCCACCGCAATCTGTGATGAAAAATCTAGGCGCTGACGTTTTGCGTCTTTGGATTGCGTCCACTGATTATCGTGGCGAGATGCGCGTGTCGGATGAAATTTTAGAACGCACCTCAGACGGTTACCGTCGCCTGCGCAATACAGCGCGTTTCTTGTTGTCAAATTTGAATGATTTTCTCCCTGCAGAGCACCTGGTTCCCGTGGAAAAATTATTGCCACTTGACCGCTGGGTACTTGACCGCGCCTACACGCTACAAGACGACGTTAAGGCCGCGTATGAAAATTATCAATTTCAAACGATTTTTCAAAAAGTGCATCACTTTTGCGTCATTGACTTGGGCAGTTTTTATTTAGACATTATCAAAGACCGCCAATATACCGCTAAAACGGACGGCCTCGCGCGACGTTCGACGCAAAGTGCCATGTTCCATGTATTAGAAGCCTTAGTACGCTGGCTTGCGCCCATTTTAAGTTATACTGCAGAAGAAATTTGGCAGCATCTACCGTCTGTTGAAGGTCGTGAAGCCTCTGTTTTCTTAAGCACTTGGTATGAACAGTTAACGCCGCTGGATGCAGACAGCACCTTTAATCATGATTTTTGGCAAACCGTCATGGCTGTTCGCACAGAAGTGAGTCAAGCACTCGAACACAGCCGAACCACCAAAGAAATTGGCTCATCGCTGGGCGCTAATGTGCATATTGACTGCGATACACACACCTTCGCTACGCTCAGTCAATTAGAAAATGAATTGCGCTTTGTCTTTATTACCTCAGGTGCAACGCTTTCAAAGACGGCCAGTGCCACCTATAGCCTCAACATTCACGTCACGCCTGCCAGTGCGCCCAAATGTGTGCGTTGCTGGCATCAATGCGACGATGTGGGCGCGGATGCAGCGCATCCTCAGTTATGTGGACGTTGCGTAGAAAACATTGCCGGTGAAGGTGAGAGAAGACGTTATGCCTAAGTTTCCCATGTTAAAATGGCTTTGGCTGGCCGTGCTCGCCCTTGTGCTTGACCAAGCCAGTAAATTGATTGTGTCAAGCACTATGGCGCTCTATGAATCACGCGTTGTTTGCGCTTTTTTCAATTTGACTTATGTGCACAACACAGGGGCGGCGTTTAGTTTTTTAAGTGACGCGGGCGGGTGGCAACGCTGGCTATTTGCGGGGCTTGCGGTAGGCATGAGTGGCGTGATGAGTGTTTGGATGGCGCGATTAAAACCAACAGAAACCTTTACCGCCGTTGCGCTTTCGCTGATTTTAGGCGGGGCGATAGGCAATTTAATTGATCGCCTTGCTTATGGTTATGTCATTGATTTTCTGGATGTATTCTATGATGACGCATGGCACTGGCCAGCCTTTAACATTGCAGACTCGGCGATTACGGTAGGGGTTGTGCTGATGCTCTGGGATTCCTTTACATCCAAACCGCAAGACGCCACATGAAAGCACGAGAGCGACGTCACGGTCTTATCGTGGTCAATACGGGTGAGGGAAAAGGAAAATCATCGAGTGCGTTTGGCATGGTTTTTCGCGCGGCCGGATGGGATATGCGCGTTTGCGTGATTCAATTTATCAAAGGACAATGGCAAACCGGTGAGCAAAAAGCCGCGCAACGCTTTGAGAATATTGAATGGCACGCGCTGGGCGATGGCTTTACTTGGGATACCAAAAATCCGGAGCAAGACATCAACACCAGTCGCGCTATTTGGGAATTTGCCAAGCAACAAATTGTGTCAGAAAAATTTGATGTTGTATTGCTCGATGAAATTAACTATTGTTGCGGCTACGGTTGGATAAGTGGTCAAGAAGTCGCGTCATTTCTGACAGAAGAAAAACCCCCTTGGCTACACGTTATTTTAACGGGTCGCAACGCGCCAGAGGAAGTCATCACCGTCGCCGCGACAGCTACAGCGATGACGAAAATCAAACACGTTTTTGATGTAGGTATCAAGGCCGAACAAGGCATTGATTTTTAATAATATAATGAGGCATTATTTATGAGCGAAGAAAAAGAACCGATGAACCACACAATGAAACTGATCATTGCTGTTGTGGGGGTATTTGCGGCGGGTTTTTTAATGGTGGGTGAAAATAAACAAAAATCCAAAGCTGAAATTGAAGCCGCTTCTATGATTCGCAATTACGCCGCTATTCAAGGCATGGCAAATCAAAAATGCCCCGTTGCGATTCAAGCGGAAACCGGTGAACAGGTGTTCTTCCCTACTCGCGTTGATACCGACAAAGAAACGTACATTACACTCATTTGGGAAGGTGAAAATACAGGCAGTGGTGGCTTTAAAAAAGCCAGTTGCACATTGAAAGGCACATTGGGTGGGATTTCTGAATTGATTGTCGATGACCGCGTGATTATCAAAAAATAAAACGCTCAACGCAACACAGTACAAAAG
>DPKY01000041.1:0-9386 GCA_003542275.1 Methylococcaceae bacterium
GAACAAGAAGCACAAGAGCGCCGCAAAAAAGAGCAAGAAAAAGCCGCAAAAGAAGACATTACTATCGAGCGTATTAAAAATGAATTGGAGCGTCAACGCGCTTTAAGAGAAACCCGTCTACGCCTGTTGCGTGAGCAAAAAGCGAATGCGTTAGGGCACATCGAAGCGCCTGCGCCTGAAGACCCTAATGAAGTCAAAAAAATGTCATTTATTATCAATACCATTACCAAGTTAAGCTCAAAACTCGGCACTGGGCTCAAACCCTAACCACAACACGCCTACTTTATGATGTGGATGCAAAAAGAAATTCAACTCAAAGCGCGGCAACGCGGTTTTCATTTGATTACAGACGAGATTGTCCGTCAACTCCCTGAACTCAATGAATGTGCCGTGGGACTGCTTCATGTATTTATTAAGCACACTTCCGCATCACTTACCCTCAATGAAAACGCTGACCCGACGGTGCGTCAGGATTTTGAAGCGTTTTTCAATCGCGCCGTGCCTGAAAATGCACCTTATTATGCACACACGCTTGAGGGCCCTGATGATATGCCCGCTCACCTAAAAAGCAGCTTGCTGGGCGCAAGCGTGACGATTCCCGTAACAAAAGGCAAGCTCAATCTTGGTGTTTGGCAAGGGATTTATTTATGTGAACACCGCAATCACACTAGCGGTCGAGAGATTGTGATAACGCTTCACGGCAACTAAACATCGTCCTCTTCCGCGCCATATTTATCCGATAAACGCAGCAACACAAACACCGCGCCCGTACCACCGTCTTTAGGCGTGGCTGAACAGAAAGCTTGCACGTCTTTGTGCTGTCTTAGCCATTGATTTAATTCATTTTTAATGACCGGCAGATTGTCCTGCGAGCGGTAGCCTTTGCCGTGTACAATATGCACGCAACGACACCCCTCTTGCACGCTACTATGCAAAAAATGCAGCAGTTGTCGCTTAGCATCATGCCCCGTTAAGCCATGCAAATCAATTTCCGCGTCAATGCCAAAATAACCGCGCCGCAATTTTTTCAACACATTATTTTGCAAACCTGCAGACAAAAAACTCAGTGAATCATAAATGCCCACGGTATGGATTTCATCGGGTGGACGTGTGCTTAAATGCGCATCAAAATTCACTTCCAGCGGTTTTGGATAAGGCCGTGGGCGCGGACGCTGGGACTGCGGGGTGATTTTATCTTGCTTGATAGCACGAACATCGCCCACCGCTTGACGAAACAGCATCGCACTGTCTTCCTGAGCGGCCGCCGCCTCACTCATCAGGGCATTAAACGCTTCTTGCTTGGGCATTGAGCCAGGTCTGTAGAATCAATTGAGCGGCCAGCTCATCTTGCACCGCCCACAATTTGGTTGCATTAACGTGCACGTCATCAAATAAAAGCTGCTTTGCTTCAAAGGTTGAGAGCATTTCATCTTGTTGGTGAACGGGCAAATTAAACCGTCCATTGAGCTGGCGGCAAAATTTGCGCATTCGCGGCGTCACGGGATTGTCTGAGCCATCATGTTGACGCGAAATTCCCACCACAAAGCCAGCGGGTTGCCATTCCGCCACTAATTTCTCAATGGCTTGCCAATTAGGTGATTCATTGGGCGAGCGGAGCGTTTGCAAGGCGCTGGCCGTGGCGGTCGTCAGCTGGCCAACGGCCACCCCTATTTTCTTGGTGCCAAAATCAAATCCTAAGTAGGTATCCTGCACGCTACGCAAGAGCGGGTCTTTACGCATGACCCGCGCCACAGGTCAGTTTGTCAATATCCACGCCAATTTGACTCGCCGCCATGCGCCAACGTAAATCAATGGGGGTATCAAATAAAATGGGCTCACCAAACGGCGTATTGAGCCACGAATTGGCTAAAAACTCTTGCTCTAGCTGCCCTTTGCCCCAGCCCGCATAGCCAAGCGCCACAAAATAGCGCTCTGGCCCCTCGCCTTTAGCAATGGCTTCAATGATGTCACGGGAGGTGGTCAGTGAGATGGTATCGGAAATAGGCAGCGTAATCGCCCATTGACCGCCTGTTGTATGCAGCACAAATCCCCGCTCCTGCTGAACCGGCCCGCCCATATAAACGGGTGCCTCCGCAGCGGCCATGGACGTGACGGGAATATCCATTTGCATGAAAATTTCTTTGAGTTTCATGTCAGATTGACGATTGATAACAATTCCTAGCGCCCCGTCCGCATTGTGTTGACAGAGATAGATTGCTGTTTGCGTAAAATGACTATCCAAAAGTGTTGGCATCGCAATGAGGAATTGATTATTTAAATACGCCGTGTCGTTTATCATGTTCTTATTATCGTCTCTTTTCTTTTAATTTTGACTAAAAATTTGGGCTAACTACTGCGCTGTTGTGATACCCGACTGGTCTGAAAATCGCCATACACGCGTAATAATTAACACATCTACCTCTTTAAGTAAATCAGCAGGCAATGCTGGAAATGGCGCACTCATACGCACAATTTTTTTCGCCGCTTCGTCAAGCGCAGGATTCCCTGAAGACTGATTGATGCGAATGCTATAAATACTGCCATCGGCCCTAATGCCCACGTCCATGGTCAAGGTACTCGAGAAATCTTTTTGCATCGCTTCCTGCGGATAATTCATGTTCCCGGTGTGCTCAACTTTGGTTTCAAAATCTTTTAAATACTGCGCGGCGACGTATTTATGTGCGCTGATTGCATCGATAAATTTCAACCGTTGCGCTGTTGTTTGCAGGGTTTGATTGCGCACATCAGTGGCTAATTGGCTAATTTGCTGTTGTAACAACTCAGGCGACAAACGCGGAGGGGAACTGTTTTCGTTGTCTGCTTTTTTGACTTGCTCACGCGTTACTGGCTTGTCTACGCTGTCAATAGGCGTTGCGATTTTTTTAGCGGCCTTCACTTTCGCTGGCGGGGGCAACGTATTTACCCTTTTCTGACGCGCCACTTGCTCCTCTGTTGCGGCGAGCGTTTTGCTGGCCAGTTGATTTTGCGCGGCCAACACGCTAGCGTCTTTGGGTTGACGAGGTGCTGGTTGGGTGATGAGTGTCACGTCCATGAGCGTTGGCGCTTTTTGCTCACGCACAGGCAATTTTAAAAAAACGCCAAACAACAACAGTCCGTGTAAAATGACCGCCGCACTAAAGGTAATAAACAGCGTCATTGCGCCACAACAGTTTGAATATGATCCATCAGCACACCGGCAATGTTTAAACCAAACTGCGCATCTAATTCCTGCACACACGTTGGACTGGTGACATTAATTTCAGTGAGTGTATCGCCAATCACATCCAATCCAACAAAAATAAGTCCTTTTGCTTTGAGCGTGGGTGCCACTTGGCGCACAATCCACGCATCACGCTCAGTTAAAGGCTGCCCTTGCGCACGCCCACCCGCAGCGAGATTTCCGCGTGTTTCCCCCGCTTGAGGAATTCGCGCCAGCGCGTAGGGAATCGCCTCACCATTGACCACTAAAATACGTTTATCACCGTCTTTGATGGCGGGCAAATACTGTTGCGCCATGATGTAGCGGTGATTGTGATGGGTCATGGTTTCTAAAATGACGCTGATATTGGGATCGTCAAGACGCAGGCGAAAAATAGACGCTCCGCCCATGCCATCGAGTGGCTTGACGATAATATCGCTATGCTCGGCTAAAAATTGACGAATTTGCGACGCTTGACTGCTCACCAGTGTGGGCGCACAACAATGCGAAAACCAAGAAGTGAAAAGTTTCTCATTCGCATCGCGCAATGATTGCGGTTTATTGACCACATAAACGCCCGCTTCTTCTGCACGTTCTAAAATCAGGGTGGCATACAAGAATTGCGCATCAAAGGGCGGGTCTTTGCGCATCAAAATCACATCAAGCTCTGCTAAATCAATGACTTGCTCACCTGTAAAGTCATGCCAGCGTGTCATGTCACGCGCTACGGTCAGGGTGCGCACACGGGCGTAGGCCTTGCCATCACGCAGAAAAAGATCACCAAGTTCCATGTAATAAAGCGTCCAGCCACGCCGCTGTGCCTCAAGGAGCATGGCAAAACTGGTGTCTTTTTTGATGTTAATGTGGTCAATACTGTCCATGACCATGCCAAGTTTAATAGACATTGCGTATTATCTTCTCGATTAGTGAATTGTAGAGGTAAAGGCAATTATATCGAGTTTATTATTTACCTAGAAAAGAAATTTTGGTATAAAGCGCGATTATATTTTACATTTATACAGCCACAGAGGTTTTTCATGTCAAGAGTATGTCAAGTTACGGGTAAACGCCCAGTAACGGGAAACAATGTTTCACACGCAAACAACAAAACAAGAAGACGTTTTTTGCCAAATCTTCAACATCACCGTTTTTGGGTAGAAAGCGAAAACCGTTGGGTACGTCTGCGTATTTCAACCAAAGCGATGCGTATTATCGATAAAAACGGTATTGATGCCGTGCTGGCAGATTTGCGCAAAGCGGGTCAAAAAATCTAATCCCTAATTTCCATCGAGGACAACATCATGCGCGACAAAATTAAATTGATTTCGACAGAAGGTACGGGTCATTTTTATACCACCACAAAAAACAAAAAAACGATGCCAGAAAAAATGGAAATCAAAAAATTTGATCCATTTGTTCGCAGACACGTTATCTACAAAGAAGCTAAAATCAAATAGTTTCATTGCGTTATTAGCGTCAGGTTAACGCCTCTTGCGTTGCGTTAATCTGGCTAATATCACGTTGTGCCTAATCTCTTTTTATTCCTATCTTGTTAAACCCCCAGTCAATCGATTACTATTTACCGCGTTGCTTTACTTTTTGACACTACACGGTAATTTTATGACATCAACAACCAAAATCAGTTTTCTTCTTGTTAGCACCCTTTCGCTTGCTGGTTGCTATAGCCAAGGCGGCTGGACACCCACTGTCGACGCCTACAATGACCCTAACGCGCAATTTATCAACCGCGACATGGCAGAATGTCAACAACTCGCCACGCACGCCTCAGGCGGCACCGCGAAAGAAACCGCCATTGGTGCGGGCGTTGGTGGTTTAATTGGTGGTGCAGCGGGCGCGGCGCTCGGCGCTATTGCGGGGAGTCCTGGGACTGGCGCGGCGCTCGGCGCGGCAGCGGGCGGCCTTGGTGGCGCGGCAAAACAAGGACTCTCCGCAGAAGACGAATATAAACGTGCCTACTCAAGTTGTATGCGCAATCGCGGTCACAATATCGTTAACTAATTTTTTTACTTTATTTCCCAACGCGCTATGAGCATAAAATCAGATAAATGGATACGTCGCATGGCGACAGAGCACGCGATGATTAGCCCTTTTGAGCCCAATCAAGTGCGTGAAAATCAACAGGGGCGCGTGATTTCGTTTGGCACGTCAAGCTATGGCTACGATGTGCGTTGTGCTGATGAATTTAAAATTTTCACGAATATCAATTCAGCCATTGTCGATCCAAAAAACTTTGATCCCACCAGCTTTGTTGATGTGCAATCTGATGTGTGTATTATTCCCCCCAATTCGTTTGCTCTGGCGAGAACCGTGGAATATTTTCGTATTCCCCGTGACGTTCTCACTATTTGCCTGGGAAAATCCACTTATGCGCGTTGTGGCATTATTGTCAATGTCACCCCTTTAGAACCCGAGTGGGAGGGCCATGTCACACTGGAATTTTCAAACACAACCACCCTTCCCGCGAAAATTTACGCGAATGAAGGCGTTGCCCAAATGTTGTTTTTTGGCGGCGATGAACAGTGTGAAACCTCCTATGCGGATAGAGGTGGAAAGTACCAAGGTCAAACTGGCGTGACACTGCCCAAAACGTAGCTTACCTTTTCATATTCTTTCGTAAAAAACCATCATGAGCGCCTCTATTACTCTCTCACGCCGTCTTGCAAGTCAGTTACTGCATCTTGCGCAAATCTCCCCTGACGCGGAGGTATGTGGCATTGTGAGTCAAAAAAATCAACAACCTCAACGCTGCTACCCCATTAAAAACATCGCTTCAAATCCCGCGACAGCGTTTTTATTTGACCCAGCGGAACATATTTCAACCATGAAAACGTTGCGTGAACGTGGTGAAGAGATATTGGCTATTTATCATTCTCACCCCAGTGCCCCCGCCACGCCTTCTGCACTTGACGTGGCAAATGTTGCTGATGAAAATGTGTTACATTTTATTATTTCGCTAAGTACAAAAGGCATTTTAGAATTGCGTGCTTTTAACATTGCACAAAACCAAGCCACTGAGCTACGCATTACACTCTAAGCAATACACTATTGAGACTTTATTTTCCATGAAAAAAATTTTATTCCTCACGCTCACCGCGTTGCTGCTAAATGGATGCAGTGAAAAAGACACCTACGAAGCGGCTGTTTTAGCACAATTACAATTAGAAAAAGCCTCACAAAACGCCAAAGACTACAACATTCCTGCTGAAAAAATGGCAACTTGTATTGTTGACGCGTCTTCAAGCAATATGCCTGGGCTATTTCTCTTAGACCCTGCCCGCTTGACGGCATATCGCAATTACACAAAAATGCTCACGCTTGCACAATCGGCTGACCCTAAAAAAACCATGGATGAATTGCGCAATGATTTTGGCTCTCCCAAAGACTTAGCGGCGGCACGTTCTAATTACACAGAAAGTGAAATGGAGTGCATTGCAACCTTTATGGAAACAACTGAAAATGGCGATGCAAGCGCCAGCGCAGAACCGAAATAATCCTTCTTTCACTTAGGGCGGTGTCACAATGAAACGCTTTCTTTTTTTAATCACTTTCTGTTTGCTTGGCGTGGGATGTGCATACGAGCGCCCAGTCACGCACTATGGCTACGGATATTCCACTTATCGGACAGCGCCGCCCACTTATTACACACGTGAATACTATTACACGCCCGCCCCCGTCCCTTATTATTATCCTGACCATCATGAACACGAGCATCATCACTATCATGAACACCATGAAGACCATGAGCGTTATGAACACGGCCGTTATGAGCGCCATGACGCGCCACGCCAAGGTCATGGCAAGGGAGAAAAACCACGTCATCACCATGATGAACGTGATTAGCTTGGTCTGCTCAAGTTTAGATTAGCTATGCCGATAACACACAGGCATGATTTTTTGTGCGATAGAAACTTAATTTTCGTTAATAATTGAGGTAACGAATTATGTCGATTTCTACCAGTAGTTCCGCAGCACTGCTGACAACGCAAGGGGTTAACAATCTCTCGCAGGTCAATGTAAGTAGCAGTGATGCGCTTAAGTTAACCGTTGCTAGCATCAAAGCCGATGCCAATAATGGCTCGCTGATGAACAGTGCAACACAAGCGTTGCAAAGCCTTGGCCTAAGTATTGGCAGTGGGAGTGCAAACAATAACAGCAGCTCCTCCACCGTGAGCAGTACATCGCCACTGGATGCGAAAAAAGTGTTGTTGGTGTTTTTACAAGATTTGTATAAAACACTCACTCAAACCAACGCACCTACGCAAAACACAAGCACAAGTCATGCCAATGAGCAGACTTCGCCTGCGATAGCGTACAGTAGCAATGCCGTGGCCACGATGCAAAATTTGATTACGGCGCTGGATAACAACAGCAGCCAACACGCGTCATTGCAATCAAAATTTGCTAATGTGGTTGAGGTATTAAGTGGCGTTTCATCTACAACAAGTCGCAATGTTGCAGACCCTAACGTCGCATCAAGTCTTCACCTACAAGATTTTTTAAAGCAATTATCCGCCATCAACGGCAATAATTCGCTACCCAATGGCGTAGGTTCACTCTTTGACGCCACTGCGTAACACAAACAAAGCACCTCTTTGCATACCTCGTCAGTGGAGAGGTGCTTTTTTCATGTGCAGGGCCTACTTATCGCCTCGTTTTCACTGATTGTCATGAAATTTGTTCTCAATAGTGTAGAGGCCAAAGAAGAAGTCTTAGCCCTTATCCATGGCATTGATGTCAACGCGCCAGTTGCGCTGAGCGTCGAGATTAAACAACATAAAAACGGGCGCACGCGCTACCAAAATGCGTATTATTTTGGCGTGGTGCTGCGTAGCATTTCAGAATATACCGGCTTTACACCCGAAGAGTTGCACGCATCATTTAAGCGCACTTTTTTACCCATTGAACGTGAAATGATTGGTGGCGTGATGGTAGAGCGTCTAAGCAGTACAAAAGATTTGGATACAAAAACCTTCAATGAATACCTTGAACGCATTTTGCATTTTTGTGCTGAAAATATTGGTCTTTATGTGCCGTTGCCAAACGAAATGACGTATCAAAAAAAACCGCGCCTCAATCGCCACGCACCACGCAAAGCACCTTATTACGGTAATAATGACTGACCATTGCGCACTCACGCCGCATCGAGGCTTTACGCTCATTGAAGTGCTTGTTTCAATGATCATGTTAGCGGTGGGCTTGCTGGGCTTGGCTAGCTTGCAAACACTCGCCTTGCGTCAAAGTCAAGATGCGACCCTCATGCAGCAAGCGATACTGCTCGCCACCAGTATGCAGGCGCGTATTCGCGCTAATGCAGACGTGAATTGGGCAACGGTTTCCCCAAACGCGGTGGACAGTTGCACCAAAAACATACCATGCACCCAAGTGCAACTCGCCGCAAACGACTATGGCCAGTGGACACGAGAAGCTCGGCAAAGCCTCACCGCAAACGCACACGTCACGATTCAATTAAGCCGTGAGGTGAATACCCCGCCCTGCATCAGCACGGCGCCAGGGGCGCTGTGTTTGGTGACGACTTGGCCGCGTGTTGACACCAAAACCACGGGCTTTTTTTCAAAAAATGCGACGTTTTATCTCGAAATTCTGCCATGACACATAGCAAACAAAGGGGCATGACGCTTGTTGAATTACTCATCAGTCTAGCGCTTTCGCTTTTTTTGATTGCTGGCATGAGTGAGATTTTCATGCAATCTCAAAAAAATTTCACGCTTGAGCGCAATCTATCGGATATGACGGAAGACGCCGTATTTATACTGGATTTTTTTACACGCAGCCTGTCGATAGCTGGCTACACCAGTGATGGAAAAAGAGATGTGTTTACAGCCGATAACGCCGTGATGGGAACAAAAATCAATTTTATTCAAGGTGATTATCTAAGCGGTCTTGATAGTGAATTGCTCTATCGCTTTAAAGTCACCGACAAAAACGACCTCAACCATTCGCTATGTACCAGCACGCTCGACTTTAAGCAAAATGAACGCATCACGCTCTATCTTTATCGAGATAAAGACAGCAACGGCGTGCCGGTTTTTTATTGCAAAGTCAAACAGGAGGGCACCGCGCCACTCAACGCGAAGCCGTTGATTTCACAAGTGGAAAAAATAGAATTTCGCTATGGTGTGCATCTCAAAAATGA
The DNA here is from genome assembly GCA_003542275.1 of Methylococcaceae bacterium. Classification (GTDB taxonomy): domain Bacteria; phylum Pseudomonadota; class Gammaproteobacteria; order Methylococcales; family Methylomonadaceae; genus UBA10906. The sequence goes on from DPKY01000041.1 coordinate 9,375, forward strand.
CCTCAACAATGC
>DPKY01000041.1:9393-13003 GCA_003542275.1 Methylococcaceae bacterium
CCATACACCATTGAAAATGCGATCTATGAGGCAAGTGATTATCGACTCTATCGCGTTTTTTCAAAAACTGTTTATCTTCAAGCTCTCGCGCAATAAGCATTATGCCATGTTATACACAACAACGAGGCGTCGTACTGGTGTTTAGTTTATTGCTTTTATTGCTATTAACGCTGGCTTGCGGGCGTATGATGGCACAAAATCAACAACAATTTCACATCGCACTCAATCAGCAACGTCAAGCCTACGCGTTAGCAAGTGCTGAAAACACCTTAGCGCTTGCCAAGCGAGCTATTGAAACAACATATACCGCGCAATGCCCCAATACGCAAACGCCTGTGCCCGTTCCCAACGTGAGTCAAGCGGAGATTGTCTCCATCTCAGGAACAGGCAATAGTTGCTTAGTCACACTGCGCGTCTTTTCACAGGAAACCGATAATACACCGCGTCAACTGATAAGTGCTTATTTTGTCAACACACATCGCCAGCTCAACCTAAAGGAAATGATCGAGAAATGATTCTTGAAAAAGGCGTAACGCTACTTGAGCTACTGATAACGTTAACCATTATGTCACTCACGCTGACGATAGGCTTGCCACATTTTCAAGCACTTATTGTTAGTAGCCGCCTCACAGCCAGTGCTAACGCCATGATGAGCGCCTTGCAACTTGCGCGTTTTGAAGCATTAAAACAACAAAAAAATGTTGTCGTAGCGAACAAAAATGGCAAATGGGAAAACGGCTGGCTTGTCTTTGTTGACGAAAAAATCGAGAATAATCAGTTAGACAGTAATGAATCCGTTTTAACCCATTTTGATGCGCTTCATTCTAGCGTCTATGTCACCGCCCCATCGGCTTATAAAAACTATGTGTATTACGATAAATACGGGCGCATTAACGCCGACGGCTTGGGTAATGGTACATTGAGTTTTTGTACCGCCAGTGAATGGCATGATTTCAGAGCGGTGGTCATTGCCTTAACAGGACGCGTTCACATAGAATCGAGCACAACCAAGCCCTCAGCAAAATATGAAACAAACTGCCAATAACGTCATTTTTCTTAAAACGTGCAAGAGGTCAACTTTCATCGAGTTTGCACGCTACCTTTAATGTCGATTAAAATGCACCTATCAATTCTCCCCTCAAGTCTCTCAAAACGATAATGACAAAATACATTTTTATCACAGGCGGCGTCGTATCGTCGCTAGGCAAAGGCATTGCCGCTTCTTCACTTGCTGCGATTCTTGAGTCACGCGGCCTAAAAGTGACCATGACAAAACTCGACCCTTACATCAATCTTGACCCCGGCACTATGAGCCCTTTTCAGCACGGTGAAGTGTTTGTGACCGAAGATGGCGCCGAAACCGACTTGGATTTAGGGCATTATGAGCGTTTTTTAAAAACGACGATGTCAAAAAAGAACAATTTCACCACAGGGCAAATCTATGATGCCGTGCTACGCAGTGAAAGACGTGGTGATTATTTAGGCGCCACAGTGCAAGTCATTCCTCATATCACGGATGAAATTAAACGCCGTGTTTATGCCAGTGCGGAGGGGGTGGATATTGCGCTCATTGAAGTGGGTGGCACCGTAGGAGATATTGAATCATTGCCTTTTTTGGAAGCGATACGTCAAATGCGCTTTGAGCTGGGCAGTGAGCGCTCATTATTTATTCATCTCACTTTAGTGCCCTATATTCGCTCGGCGGGTGAAATCAAAACCAAACCCACACAGCACTCAGTGAAAGAATTGCGCACGATTGGGATTCAGCCCGATATTTTGATGTGCCGCTCAGAATTGCCTATTCCCGTGAGTGATCGCCGTAAAATTGCCTTATTTACCAACGTAGAAGAACACGCCGTTATTTCAGCCATCGACGCCGATACCATTTACCGTATTCCTATTTTGTTGCATGAACAGGGCCTTGATGACATCGTGGTGCGTCGCCTTCGCCTTGATGTGCCGCCAGCGGATTTAACCGAATGGCATCAAGTCGTACAAGCTCTCAAAGAATCTCATCAAGAAGTGCGCATTGCCATTGTGGGTAAATACGTTGAGCACCCCGATGCGTATAAATCACTCAATGAAGCCTTAGTACACGCAGGCATCCGCACAAAATTAAAAGTGAAAATTGTCTACATTGACGCCGAAGTGATTGAAGAAGAAGGCGCGGCGCGTTTAAAAGACGTCGATGCCATTTTGGTGCCTGGTGGTTTTGGTGAGCGGGGCGTTGAAGGAAAAATTGCTACCGTGCGCTATGCGCGTGAGCATAAAGTCCCTTACCTGGGGATCTGTCTTGGTATGCAATCAGCCGTCATTGAATTTGCACGCAACGTGGCGCAACTTGAGGGTGCACATAGCACAGAATTTTTGCCGAATTCACCTCACCCCGTCATTGGTTTAATTACAGAATGGCTTGGCGAAAGTGGTCAAATTGAAACACGCGATGAACACTCCGACTTAGGCGGTTCAATGCGCCTAGGTAGCCAACAATGCCGCCTGCTGCAAGATTCTCTTGCTTTTTCGCTTTATCAAAAAGACGTGATTACTGAGCGTCATCGTCATCGCTATGAGTTTAATAATCAGTATATTGAAAAACTTGAAGCACATGGCCTGCGTTTTTCAGGAAAATCCATTGACGGGCGCTTAGTTGAAGTCGTTGAAATCCCCGAGCATCCTTGGTTTTTAGCGTGTCAATTCCACCCCGAATTCACCTCAACCCCACGCAAGGGACACCCTTTATTTAGCGGTTTTGTGAAAGCCGCCTTTGAAAACAGAAGATAATTGTTATGAAATTATGTCATTTTACGGCGGGACTTGAGCAACGTTTTTTCTTGATTGCAGGCACTTGCGTCATTGAAAGCGAGCAAATGGCACTGGACACCGCCGGCTATTTAAAAGAGCTCACCGAGCGCTTACAAATCCCTTTTATTTATAAATCCTCTTTTGATAAAGCTAATCGCTCTTCACACGAGAGTTTTCGTGGATTGGGCGTGGAAAAAGGGCTTGAGATTCTTGAAAAAGTCAAAAAACAAATTGGCGTGCCTGTGTTAACTGATGTCCATGAAGACACGCCGCTTGCAGAAGTGGCCTCAGTGGTTGACGTGATGCAAACGCCCGCTTTTTTGTGTCGTCAAACGAATTTTATTCAAGCTGTGGCGGCGCAAAATATTCCAGTGAATATCAAAAAAGGCCAATTTCTTGCGCCGTGGGATATGGTGAACGTCGTCAACAAAGCTAAAGCGACGGGCAATTCGCAAATTATGGTCTGTGAGCGTGGCGCTTCTTTTGGTTATAACAATTTAGTGTCTGATATGCGTTCGCTGGCGGTGATGCGCGAAACGGGCTGCCCTGTCGTATTTGATGCTACGCATTCTGTGCAACTTCCTGGTGGACAAGGAACAAGTTCCGGCGGACAACGTGAATTTGTGCCTGTTTTAGCGCGTGCAGCGGTCGCTGTAGGTATTGCTGGATTATTTATGGAAACACATCCTAATCCTGCTGAAGCGAAAAGCGATGGCCCCAATTCGTGGCCAATGTATGAGATGGAAGGCTTACTTGAAACGCTGTTATCGCTTGATAACGTTGTGAAAACGGGGTAGAGCCAACCCAT
>DPKY01000041.1:13052-14792 GCA_003542275.1 Methylococcaceae bacterium
ATTATTTAGTATAGTTAGTTTAGACCAGAGTAAAATGGTGGATTGGTTATTTTGGGTATAGATTCTCCCCCAGCCTCACAGAATCAGAAGCAAGGTACATTATCAAATCAGGTGCCGGATCCTGACACAATCAGAAATAGAATTATTACAAAAAAACAAAAAAACGGTCATTGCTAAAAAACAATGACCGCTTTATATTAACTAAAAAAACAAATGTGTTAGCTGTAAACAGGAAAACGCGCACACAGCGCGGCCACTTTTTCACGCACGGCTAAAATCACGCTTTCATCGTCTAGGTTATCCATCACATCGCACATCCACGTCGCAATCTGCGCCACTTCTGCTTCTTTAAAACCGCGTGTCGTTGGCGCGGGTGTACCCACACGAATACCACTGGTGACAAATGGCGATTGTGGGTCATTGGGCACCGCATTTTTATTGACGGTAATATGCGCACGACCTAGCGCCGCGTCCGCCGCTTTTCCGGTAATTCCTTTGGCAATTAAAGAAACCAGCATCAAATGGTCGTCTGTGCCGCCCGACACGACGTCAAAACCACGGGCAATGAAAACGGTTGCCATCGCACGGGCATTGCTGATCACTTGTTGTTGATACGCTTTAAATTCAGGTTGCATCGCTTCTTTAAAAGCGACGGCTTTTGCGGCAATCACGTGCATGAGCGGCCCGCCTTGAATACCAGGGAAAATATTAGAATCTAATTTCTTTTCAAGCTCAGGATTGCTTTTGCATAAAATAATGCCCCCACGCGGGCCACGAAGCGATTTGTGTGTTGTACTGGTCACCACATCGGCAATGGGCACTGGATTAGGATACAAGCCAGCCGCCACTAAACCCGCAACGTGCGCCATATCAACAAATAGATAAGCCCCCACGCTATCGGCAATTTCACGAAAACGCTGCCAATCCCAAACGCGCGAATAAGCAGAAAAGCCTGCAATAATCATTTTAGGCCTGTGCTCAAGTGCAAGCGCTTGCACCTGCTCATAATCAATTTCACCCGTTTGTGGATTGAGACCGTACTGCACCGCGTTGTAAATTTTGCCGGAAAAATTAGGTTTGGCGCCATGTGTCAAATGCCCGCCATCAGCGAGACTCAAACCCAAAATGGTGTCATGTGGCTGAAGTAGCGCCATAAACACGGCCATATTTGCTTGTGATCCCGAATGGGGCTGTACATTGGCATAATCCGCTTGAAACAGCGCTTTAGCGCGATCAATGGCAAGTTGCTCTACTTTATCGACAAATTCACACCCGCCGTAGTAACGCTTACCCGGATACCCTTCGGCATATTTATTGGTAAGCTGTGTGCCTTGCGCTTCTAAAACGCGTGGACTGGCGTAATTCTCAGACGCAATCAATTCAATATGGTCTTCTTGGCGTTGATGTTCGTTTTGAATGGCGTCGTGTAATTCGCTATCAAACTCAGCAATCGTCATTGATTTTTTAAACATGGTCAATCCTTACTTATTATAAAAATTCAGTTTTATTTTGTTTTATGTCGCTATGCGCATAGTGTAGCGATTTCAAGGCAAAACTGAAACCTTAAACACGAAAAATCTGTGATTTCACCGTGCAAAAAGCCTCGCCCAAAGCGCAACGCTAGGCAAATAACCGAATGATTTTTTTAAAAGAAAAGGCAAGAGGGAAAAATAATGGCGGAGAGTGAGGGGTTCGAACCCTCGATGGGAGATAAAGCCCATACTCCCTTAGCAGGGGAGC
>DPKY01000112.1 GCA_003542275.1 Methylococcaceae bacterium
CCATAAAGCAATGCCCATTTGATATTTGGTAAAGTAATGTAAAAAAACATTCGCCAACCGCTTGACCCCAGTGACAAAGCGGCTTCCTCTTCTTCGCTGCCCATTTCTTGCATGAGTGGAATTAACTGACGGGCCACAAAGGGAAACGTAATAAATAATGTGGCCAAAATAATACCTGGTACCGCAAAAATGATTTTAATATCATGTTCTTGTAACCATTCGCCAAACCAGCCTTGTGTACCAAAAACCAATACGAAAATAAGTCCTGAAATCACGGGAGACACTGAAAAAGGTAAATCAATTAACGTAATCAATAAATTTTTCCCCCAAAAGTCAAAACGGGTAATTGCCCATGCCGCTGCAACGCCAAAAACCGTATTCAATGGCACGGTAATTAACGCCGTAACCAATGTTAAACGCATTGCTGCTTGCATATCAGGCTGGGTTAATGCTGATAAATATGCGCTAAACCCTTTTTGAAATGCTTGAATAATGACTAACACTAATGGCAGACATAAAAATAAAACGATGAATACAAGTGCAATGATAATTAACATTAAACGCAGCCAGTTTGCATCGTCGAGCGTTGACGAGTGAACATTTTTTGAAATAGTAGCATTCATAAAAAATCTTAAAGTTGTCCTGAACTTTTGCGAACCCAATATTGCAATACGTTAATCAATAAAAGGAGTGAAAATGAAATGACCAGCATGGTGAGTGCAATCGCTGTTGCGCCGGGCATATCGTATTGTTCCAATTTCGTGATAATGAGTAGTGGTACAATTTCCGAAACATAAGGTAAATTACCGGCAATAAAGATAACCGAACCGTATTCACCTACCCCACGAGCAAATGACAAAGCAAACCCCGTCAGTAAGGCGGGAAAAATGTTAGGAAAAATGATTTTTGTGAAAACTTGCCAGCGCGTTGCGCCTAAACTTGACGCCGCTTCTTCCATACGTGAATCAAATTCCTGCAGTACTGGCTCAACGGTGCGCACCACAAAAGGAATGCTGATAAAAATTAACGCCACCACAATGCCTGCAGGTTTAAAACCAATCTGCAAATCAAAATGACTTTTTAAAAATTTACCGAGCATTCCACTGGGTTGAAAAATAGTGGCGAGTACAATACCCGCCACAGCAGTAGGCAGTGCGAAGGGCAAATCAATTAAAGCGTGAAAAAATCGTTTTCCAATAAACGTATAGCGTGTTAAAACCCATGCCACAATAAAACCAAAAAAACTTGCGATGACGGCGGCGCCCAATGCCGTGCTAAAACTCACCCGAAATGCCGCGACAACGCGTCGATTGGTGATGATATTTAAATAATCGTCAAAACTGAGTTGAAAGCTTTTAAAAACCAGTGTGCTCAGTGGAATCAAAACGACTAAACTCAAATATAAAATTGTAAAACTTAGCGTTGGTTTAAAAGCGGGCATGATCCGGCTTTGGCTCATCATTTTTCCTTACAGGCGTTGTGTTGATTTGAATAATAAAGAAGTTTAGCGCGGAAACAAAACGACGAATTTCGATAGAGGTATCTAAAAATTAGATTTTGATAAGCGGTAAAAAAGCCCGTTAAAAACGGGCTTCTTTTTTTAAAATATCCGACCGCTTTTGATTTTCCTCACAGTGCTCACCAAATGATCAACTTCATCATGCGTGTTATAAAATGCCAGTGATGGCCTGACCGTTGCTTCCAAACCAAAACGGCGCAAAATTGGCTGGGCGCAATGATGTCCGCTGCGAACGGCAATCCCAACTTTATTCAACGCTTCACCGACCTCAAAAGTGGTATAACCTTTCAAAACGAATGATAAAACGCTGGTTTTTTCTTTTGCTGTACCAATGAGTGTTAAGCCATCAATGCGGCGCAACGCTTCCATCGCATACGCTAGCAAATCATGTTCATAAATCGCAATGTTTTGAATGCCAATTTTTTGCACATAGTCCAACGCCGCACCTAAGCCCACTGCATCTGCAATGTTACCTGTACCTGCTTCAAATTTCGCAGGTGCAGGTTGATAGCGTGTGTGTTCAAACGTTACGTCTTCAATCATATTGCCGCCACCTTGCCAAGGTTGGGTCGCTTCAAGCAAATCTGATTTGCCATAAACCACGCCAATGCCCGTTGGTGCAAAAATTTTATGACCTGAAAACACCAGCCAATCGCAATCCAAACTTTGCACATTAGCGGAAATATGTGACACCGATTGCGCGGCATCAAGTAACACTTTTGCACCAACACGATGTGCAAGGACAATCATTTCATGTGCAGGCGTAATCGTGCCAAGTGCGTTGGAAACTTGCGTAAATGACACGAGTTTGGTTTTTGCGTTGAGTAATTTTTGGTATTCATCAAGCAAAACCTGACCGCTATCATCCACTGGCGTAACCCGTAAAACGGCGCCTGTGACTTCACATAATTGTTGCCAAGGCACAATATTGGCGTGATGTTCTAGCCAAGTAATCACGATTTCATCACCTGCTTTGATATTTTGCAAACCCCAACTTTTTGCAATTAAGTTAATTGCTTCGGTTGTACCACGCACAAAAATGATATTGTCAGGCGAGGGTGCATTGATAAATTTTGCGACAGTTTGACGTGCTTTTTCGTAGGCATCGGTTGAACGTGCTGCCAATTCATGTGCCGCACGGTGAATATTGGAATTTTCATGTTCGTAAAAATACGAAATCCGATCAATCACAACCTGTGGTTTTTGCGTGGTTGCCGCGTTATCGAACCAAACCAATTGATGACCATTGACGTGCTCATTCAAAATAGGGAAATCTCGGCGCACAGCATGAATATCAAATGCGCTGTGATGGATTTGTGGCGTGTAAAGCGATTGCGGTTGCTCAAACGTTTTCACCTCATTTAAAAAATAAAACGATGAACTTGGTGAACTCAAATTTGAAACATCCAAAGGCAAACGACGCGGCGTAATCAATTTTTGAATTTGTGCTTCTTGCGGCAAATTAAATTCACTCGGAATTGGCGCACGCGCCGACGATAAACTTTGCGGTGTAACACCTGCCACGCTTTGCGCTGCGACTAATTTTTGCAAATCCGCATCAGCAGGAATATCGAAAGGTTGTGGCACTGGTACAGATTGAAACGACGCTAAACTTTGCGGTGGTGCAAAACTGCTCACATTTGGCGTTGCGAATTGGTGTAACGCTTTTGGTAAATCCGCAGGAATGCCCGCTGGCGTTGCAGCATTTTCCACAAGGCCTAAACGCGAACCGTCACAATTTGGCAATTCAGAAAACATTTGATTTGCCAATTGTGTCAATTGCTGCTCCATTGCCGCAATATCGCTTGAATATTCAGGCGTAAGACTATTTATAGTCATAATAGTTGCCTACGTTGACATTTTCTAACACGCCAAGCGCGTCTTCAGTCAATACGGCCAGTGAACAGTAAAGTGAGACTAAATAAGACGCAATGGCTTTATGGTTAATGCCCATAAAACGCACTGATAAGCCCATGCTTAATTCGCCTGTTAAATTCGGTTGGTATAAACCGACCACCCCTTGACGGCTTTCGCCTGTGCGAAGTAATAAGATACTGGTTTTTCCATTCACCACACGGATTTTATCGCATGGAATTAACGGAATACCACGCCATGTAATAAATTGCGAACCAAATAAACTCACCGTAGGTGGTGGCGTACCACGGCGAGTCGCTTCACGACCAAATGCCGCTATCGCTTGTGGATGCGCTAAAAAAAACGCTGGTTCTTTCCAAACTTTTGCAATCAATTCATCTAAATCATCTGGTGTTGGTGAACCTAACGCATTGCGTGGCTGAATTCTAAAATTGAGTGCAACGTTATTAAGTAATCCATATTCAGCGTTGTTAATCAATTCGCTTTCTTGACGTTCTTTGATTGTTTCAATGGTTAAACGTAATTGTTCATTGGTTTGGTTGTGAGGACTGCTATATAAATCAGCAACGCGCGTGTGAACATCTAAAACAGTATTCACAGCGTTTAAACGGTATTCACGACCCCATTCTTCATAATCTACAAAGGTTTGCGGTAAAATGCGTTCATCTAAACTTGAGCAATCAACCGCTAAATTTGCCTCGTTTTTCACTTTGTTCACGCGATAAATCCCTGCTTCAACAGGTACCCAATGCAATAAATGCGTCAACCAACGCGGCGTAATTGTTGAAAGCATTGGAACGGTTTTTGTTGCGTTTGATATAGTACGGGCGGCAACATCACCTAACGCGGTGTGAGCTTGATGAATATCAGAGGTTGTATCAATCATTATGAAATCCTTAAAAATTTTGACAAAGGTTTGAAAAAAAATACGCCAATAATTTTCAGTTCTTGCATACTAAAATCAAATTTTAGTCTTATAAAATCAATCTATTATTAGTGTCTGTTAGATCTATA
>DPKY01000275.1 GCA_003542275.1 Methylococcaceae bacterium
CGGAAGCGCTTTTCCTGTTTGGAGTACTAATGGCGGATAAAGTGTCCAGCCACCCGCCGGCGCACCACCTTCCATAAACAAGGTCGAGGCAAGCAAAAGCACGCCCGCAACCAGCAACCAAAAGCTCATGTTATTCATACGTGGCAACGCCATATCTGGCGCACCAATCATCATGGGAACCATCCAGTTTGCAAGCCCCACAAACGCGGGCATTACCGCGCCAAAAACCATTACCAGCGCGTGCATGGTGGTCATGGAATTGAAGAATTGCGGATCAACAAATTGCATACCCGGCTCAAAGAGTTCAGCACGAATGACCATTGCCATCGTACCGCCAACAAAAAACATGGCCAAGGCGAACAACAAATATAATGTACCAATATCTTTATGGTTGGTGGTGACTACCCAACGCAACCACCCTTTTTCTGGACCATGCGCGTGGTCATCATCATGGTGATGCCCGTCATGATCATGTTCAGCTGTTACAGCAGACATACTCTAATACCTCAATAAACAGTTAAAAAATAAGCCCAGTAACAATGATTACTCATCGTCATCATAAACAGGCGTAATTGTTTTGGGTTGGATTTCGTCGCCCACTTTATTGCCTATTTCAGGAGAATTTCTAATATAGGTAATAACCGCTGCTAATTCGTTATCTTTTAACTTAGCAAATGAAGGCATTTTACTGGTACCCGCTTGCAAGAAACCAATCAAAGGATCAACGCCACCGGTCACTTTTGCACTGCCACGCAGAGCAGGATAGCTACCCGCAACACCTTTACCGTCGATCTGATGACAAGCGACGCAATTTTTCAAATACACACTCGAACCATTAGCCATCAACTGTTCGTNNACGCGTTTTGTTGTTCTAAGGTTGTTTTGACCCAGTTATCATAATCGCCTTGATTCATTGCAATCACAACAATTGGCATAAAGCCGTGGTCGCGTCCACACAACTCGGTACATTGCCCACGATACACACCTGGTGTTGGTACCGATGTCCACGCTTCATTGATGAACCCTGGGTTAGCATCTTTTTTCCAGCCCAAATCAGGCACCCACCAGGAGTGAATCACATCCGCTGACGTAAAGACAAAACGAATTTTTTTATTCACTGGCACAACCAATGGTCTGTCAACATTCAACAAATAATGTGGCACTGTATGCGGGTCGATCTCACTGGTGCGATGGGCTTTTTCACTCATTGCATCTAAGTGACTCTCAAAATGGATACCATTATCAAGATATTGATAATCCCAATACCACTGCTTGCCTGTCANNCATATCAGAAGATTGAATATCATCTAATTCAAGCATTGTCTTTGTTGCTGGAATAGCCATTGCAACTAAGATCAACGTCGGAATGATTGTCCAGATAATCTCAACAGTGGTGTTTTCATGGAAATGCGCGGCTTCATGACCTTTTGATTTACGGTGATGATAGACGGAATAAAATATCGTTCCAAAAACGGCAATCCCAATCAACACGCATATCCAAAGGATAAGCATATGCAAATCATAAACATCATTACTGACTTTTGTCACCCCTTCCATTAAATTCAGGGCATAATCCGCCTGTGCTATTGGCAACCCAAGGGTTGTTAACATAGCACCAGCGAACAGTTGCTTTATTTTTTTCACGGAGAAAACTCCTCTAAGTAGTTTATAAACTTTTATGCTTCATATCACTTGGTAATTCAAAGCAAATTTAAATTTTGCTTTATTCCTTTTACTCAATAATTATCACAAATAATCCGGTTAATTTTAACTCATGACCGACTGCTATACCAGTTTGAATGATGCTAATTGACGAAAAATTGATAGGCATACGCCTCTAATTCTGTAACCATCTAGCCACTGTTTTCGCATAATAGGTCAAAATCGCATCGCTGCCAGCGCGTTTGAAGGCAAGTAAGGATTCTAAAACCACCGATTTTTCATCAAGCCACNNCGGCCGCCTTCAACATGGCGTATTCGCCACTGACTTGATAAGCAAAAGTGGGCACACCAAACTCGGTTTTCACGCGATGGACAATATCCAAATACGGCATTCCCGGTTTTACCATCACCATATCCGCCCCTTCCTGTAAATCAAGCAACACCTCATAAAGCGCCTCATCTGAGTTAGCAGGATCCATTTGATAGCTAAACTTATTGCCTTTCCCTAAGTTTCCAGCAGAACCTACCGCATCACGAAACGGCCCATAGAAACTCGACGCATATTTTGCTGAATACGCGAGAATGCGCGTGTTGGTGTAATTTTCCGCTTCCAGTGCTTGACGAATAGCACCAATTCGCCCATCCATCATGTCCGACGGAGCAACAATATCCGCCCCTGCTCTTGCGTGTGAGAGCGCCTGTTTCACTAACACTGCAATGGTTTCGTCATTTAGCACATAACCTTTAGGGTCAATGAGACCATCTTGGCCATGCAATGTAAACGGATCGAGTGCAACATCGGTAATAATACCCAGTTCAGGCACAGCTTGTTTGAGAGCACGTACAGCACGCTGCACAAGGCCATCGGGGTGATAGGCCTCGGCGGCATCGTCTGATTTTTTTTCAAACGAAACCACTGGAAATAAAGCAATAGCAGGAATGCCTAAAATATAAAGCTCCCTCGCTTCTTCGATAAGCAAATCCAGTGACAATCGCTCGACGCCCGGCATCGACGCAATACTCTCGCGGCGCTGCGTGCCTTCGATAATAAAAACAGGGTAAATCAAATCATCAACACTCAAGGAATGCTCTCGCATCAATCGACGAGAAAAATCATCACGCCGCATTCTTCTCATGCGTGTTGCAGGAAATTTAATGCTATTATATACCATCTTATTCATACTTGTTTTTGGGAGTTTTCATGAAATTTAAGCACTATGTCTCATTTACCTTCTTTAGCGTATTTTTTAGCTTAATGCCCGTTGCTAGTGGCATGGCAGCTGAGTTATCTGCACCGCAAGTTGCGATTGCAGACGCATCAGATAAATTGCAACAACGCATGAAAGACAAAGGTTTCATTAAAGATTTTAACAAAGTCACACAATTTGTCGACCAAACGATTTATCCACACGTTGATTTTGATAAAATTTCTGCTTTAGTGCTGGGCAAATCATGGAAAACCGCCACGCCAGATGAACAGGTACGATTCAAAAAAGAATTTCAAACCCTGCTTGTTCGCACCTATTCACGCGCATTCAGTGAATTTAAAGAATGGTCAATTCGTTTTCTCCCCTCTGAAATGGAAGAAGGCGCAACAAAAGTGATCGTCAAAACAGAAGTGTTACAGCCGGGCGTTCAACCCATTGCAGTCAATTATCGTATGTACTTGAATGGCAATGAATGGAAAGCTTATGACATTATGATTGAAGGCGTGAGCTTGGTAACAAATTATCGCACCACTTTTAGCGATGAAATTCAAACAAAAGGCTCACTCAATGCGGTGATTGACAACCTTGCAAAGCGCAATGCCGACGCATTAAAAAATTCTTAAATGACGACGTCACAAGCAAAATTAACATCCTGCCTGAAACATTTATGACAATTTCAGCGAAAGATTCGCTTTATAGCCAGCCGCTTGGACG
>DPKY01000029.1 GCA_003542275.1 Methylococcaceae bacterium
GGATAAAGGCCTGCTTGCAAAACGCTCGCGTGAAAAAATTGAAATGGAAATTCAGGATTATTGGGTGATTGTGCGTGACGGATTAATTATTGGCTCTGCAGCACTGCATAGTAGTCAAGCAGAGAAGTGTGGCGTACTCGCCTGTCTTGCCGTGCACACGCATTACCAAGGCGCCGCGCGAGGACAACGTCTTTATACACATATCCTCAGCCACGCTAGGCAAGCTGCTCTCAAGACGTTATTTGTGCTCTCAACGCAAACCGCGCAATGGTTTATTGAACGCGGATTTGAACACGCAACGCCAGAGAATTTACCCAATTCGCTAAAAGCTCTTTATAATCCGCAAAGAAACTCTAAAATACTTTTTAAAACACTCTAAATTTTCGATTTTATTGATGACTGCCTCTTCTTTATCTTTACTACAAGTCACAGATTTACATCTTTTTCCTTCGCCAGAAATCACTTTTTTAGGCGTAAACACGGAGTATTATTTTCATCGCGTTTTAAAACACGCTTTTGCACAGCCGGGCGTTCGCTACGATATTCTGTTGATTTCAGGTGATTTAGCGCAGTCACCAAGCACAGCGACTTACCAGCGTATTTTGCATAAAATGGAAGAATACCACCTGCCAACGCTGTGCTTGCCTGGTAATCACGATGATTATGCGCTCATGCAGGCAGTATTGGCGACGCCGCTGGTGAATTGTCGAAAACAGGCCATTTTTGGACATTGGCAACTTATTCTCCTCAACAGTCAAATTATACACAGTGAAGGCGGCTATCTTGAGCAGAGCGAATTGGACTTTTTAGAAACGTGCCTTAAGGCACATCCACATCTCTTCACCCTCATTGCCACGCACCATAATTGCCTGCCTTCAGATAGCGCATGGCTTGATACCATGCAAATTCAAAACAGTGATGAATTTTTAGCGTTGGTCGCAAAGTATCCTAATGTTCGCGTCATCACTACGGGTCACATTCATCAGCAAATGGATAAACAATTTGGTGACATGGCTGTTTTGGGTACACCCTCTACCTGCTTTCAATTTGCTAAAGACAGTGCTAATTTTGCCATGGATAGAACGCCTCCTGGTTATCGCATTATTCATTTACACGATAACGGTGACGTGACGTCAACGGTGCATCGCATCGATACATTACTCACAGAATTAGAAATTTCATCAGAAGGCTACTGATGCAAAAAACCGTTTGGATGTTGCTTTTTTGCGCGATGATGTGGATTTTTTGCTTGGCGAGTGGCGTTTATGCGTGGGTTTTATTGTCTCCCCAAGACACGCTCACGCGCGTTGATATACTGCTGCTGTGTCAGTTACTGGATCTCACGCCGTTTATGACGTGGTTATTTTTTTGGATGCGCACTTATAGGCAATCCGTGCGTGCGTTAGCGCAAACGCTTAATCTGATTGAGGGGATTGACGATTTATCCATGCAATGTGACGTGGCAAGGGGAGGGCTTGCGCCTGTCACGCACGCGGTGAATCAGATGCTCCTGCGTCTGCGCGGCTTGCAACAGAAATTTACAGAACTCGAAAATACCCTGTTATCTCAAAAAAACCAAGACGCTACCGCGCGTAATTGGCAAATTCAGCAAACACTTGAAAAATACAATACCGCGCAGGCGCAATTAGCGAAATTACATCAAAGTGAAGCACTCGGGCGCGTGGCAATCGATTTTATTTTGGCCAGTGAGCAAAACGATGCGTTTAATCAGTGTGTCAACGTACTTTCTACGGCAGGTGAAAAACAGCGTATCGCCCTTGATTTACCCTTGGCTAAACTGGTGGAGGTGATGGAAAGCGCTTATCCACACATTGGCTTTGAAAAAGAATATGCGCTAAGTAATACGCCTATTGTGTGCCACCTCAATGACGTACTCTATGTGGTGCTTGCTATTCTTAGCAATGCCGTGCAAAGCATTGCAAAAAAAGGCACGATTACAATCAGCACCGCAAAAGTTTACGAGCAAGCCATTATTAGTATTAGCGATACAGGCGAGGGAATGCCCCGTAATATTCTGGATACGATTTTCACGCCCTATTTTACGACACGACAAGCCAGCAACGCCGCAGGACTGGGTTTGTCGACGAGTGTTGAGATAATCCAACAACACGGTGGCACACTCACCGTTGAATCGAAAAAACAGCAAGGCACGCGCGTGATTATCGCTTTGCCTTTTGAGGAAAACGTAAAATAATGTCCACGTCACTTTTCACTTCGACGCAGAGTCTGCGGGCACTGACGGCGCAACTGCTGATTGCTGGCGGTGATGAACGCTTGCTCCTTGATGCGCAAGGCACAAATAAATACGGTTGCACGCCCACGCCCAATGAGGCGCTACTTTCTTTTAGTTCATCAACGGCGTCAACGGTGAGTGCAGAAAATTTTTCTTCACTTGAGCAATTTGTTGCTCGCTTGCAAAACACCCTCAAAAAGACAGAAGCAACTGAGTTGTTTGAAGATGAGGTGGCGCGTCAAAAAAGCGAGTGGCTGTCGCTTTTAGCGTGTCCGCAGGG
>DPKY01000280.1 GCA_003542275.1 Methylococcaceae bacterium
ATTATGTGGATAACGCTCAACGCCAATAGAAGCCGATGAGCGTGCGTGTTTTCTCTTATTTTCTATTTAATTATTTAATGTGCGGTGAGTTGAAAAAATTCGCAATAGCCGCTAATGACGCAGGTGTGACACAGCGGTTTTCGCGCCACGCATATATAGCGGCCATGCAAAATCAATAAATGGTGCGCATCAAGCATAAATTTTTCAGGAATAATGCCCATCAGCGCTTTTTCTACGCCAAGGACAGTGTTTGCACTCGCCAGGCCGATGCGATTAGCAACGCGGAAAATATGCGTGTCAACGGCAATCGTGGGCTGACCAAACGCCGTGTTTAATATAACATTCGCAGTTTTACGGCCAACACCGGGTAAACTTTCCAGTTCGCTACGCAAATGTGGCACGTTGCCATCGTGTTTTTCCAGTAATTGTCGACACAATTTTATAATATTTGCCGCTTTTGTATTAAACAATCCAATCGTCTTGATATAGCCTTTTAACGCGTCTTCGCCTAAGGCGAGTATTTTTTGCGGCGTATTGGCCACCTCAAAGAGTAATTTTGTCGCTTTATTCACGCTTTTATCAGTTGCTTGCGCTGAAAGCACCACGGCAATCAATAACTCAAAGTGACTGCTATAAACCAGTTCTGTTGTCGGTTTTGGAATAGCAATGGCCAGTTGCTCAAATAAGCGATAGCTATCTTGTGGCGTCATTGCGCAAACGCTTTGGTATAAGCGATAAAATCCATCCATTTTTGCTGCGCGGCGCCGCTACGAATCACCTCACAGGCTTTTGCAACGCCCGCTTCAAGGGACACCACGAGGTCTGCGGCATAAATCGCCGCGCCAGCATTGAGGACAACAATGTCTCTTGCAACACTTGCTTGATTGCTCAACACATTTTGTAGCATTTGCAAACTCTCTTCTACATTGTTAATTTCGATTGATTTCAAGGATGAACGAGGCAGATTAAATTGTTCAGGAGCGATAGTGTAACACGATATTTGCCCATTTTTGAGTTCTGCTATCTGCGTGGGGGTAGCGATGCTCATTTCATCTAAGCCGTCTTGCGCACACACAACAAGCACGTGTTTGCTGCCTAACGCATGAAAAACGTGCGCCAGCGGCGCTGTCCATTTTGCATCAAACACCCCAATGAGCTGATGATTAGCGCCAGCAGGATTGGCAAGCGGGCCAAGTAAATTAAATAATGTACGCACACCCAATGCTTTGCGCACAGAGCGCGTGTGCTGCATGGCACCGTGATAGTTGGGGGCAAATAAAAAACCAATGCCTAATGTCTCCACGCACTGCGCAACTTGACTTGGCGATAAATTCAAATTGACGCCCGCCCGCTCGAGCACGTCTGCACTACCACAACAACTCGACACCGAGCGATTGCCGTGTTTCGCTACGCGCCCTCCTGCAGCTGCCACCACAAACGCGCTAGTGGTTGAAATGTTAAACGTATTTGCGCCATCGCCACCGGTGCCGCAGGTATCAATTAAATTTTCCCCAGCAATGGGAATTGGCGTGGCTAATTCGCGCATCACCTGCGCGGCAGCAGTGATTTCATCAATGGTCTCACCTTTACTGCGCAGCGCACATAAAAAACCCGCCATTTCAATATCACTGCCTTCCCCGCGCATAAAGGTGAGCAAGGTCTCGCGCATCTCTGCAGCGCTTAAATCCTGTTTTTGAAACAATTTTTCTAAAATTTGCGCATGATTCATCAATATTCCTTCATTCATTCAATTAACGCCGAGGCGACAATATTTTCTATTGAGGCAAATACGCGCAACATATTGTAAATTAACTGGTTATGGTGATAAGTGCTTTGAGTTGCCTGCGTGATAATGTTTGTACTCAAACAAAAACGCAACGCGCTCACCTCAATGCCCTCTATTTCACCGCAGGCCACGGGTTGTCCAATTTGACAGGGCAAGGCTTGCAGGGGAAGTTGTTGATAGCACACGCGTGTTTGCGCACGAGAGAGGGGGCGTTGATTTTTGTAGAGAATAAAAGGAAATAACGTGGGCATCGTATCCCAAGTATTGGCGTCAACCCCTAAGCCCTCGCGCGTGAGCGCTGGCGTTGGCAGGGCTGAAAACGTCGGCGAATGCGCAATGTAATGAGAAATCACTTGCGAAAAATCCGTGATAATCGCGGCAATTTTTTCATTGCTCAGCACACTAAACGCGCGATATTGCATCAATGCCACTTCCATGCGAGCGAGTAATCCCCAATTCACCGCCGCTGGGGCTAAGTGAAAAGGCATTTTAGGCGGCAAAAAGACCATGCCAGAAAAAGACGGCGCCGATAAAAATTTTGACCCTGTTGCCGCAACAATAAATCCTTTTTCTAAATAAGCCGTTAGCGTCTTTGCGGATAATCTAAATTGGCACGCATCGACAAAAACAGATAATTTGTCACCATAACGCGCTTTTAACGTCAACACACAGGCTGGGCTTGGCGCAATCATACCTGTTTTTGATTGATCAACGAGAATTAACGCGGCGTGTTGACCGCGTGCAATGGCTTCATTGACGTAAACACTTGCTTGCGCGTCGATTTCCTCTTTGGTGAGGGGTTGTGTATTGAAAGTACGCAGTGTTAACGCCACTATCTCCACATTATTGCCCGCCCGCGTGAGCGCTTGCACCACGCCGCTACCCGTTTCACACCCCTCAATCATGATGACTAAGGCACGCGTCGGCAGTTGCGCGGCAAAAAGTGTGTGAATATCCGTGCCCGAAGGTGAAAAAACGAGTTGCGTCCCCTGCGGACAC
>DPKY01000145.1 GCA_003542275.1 Methylococcaceae bacterium
TGGTAAATGGGCGCAATATACATCACCTAAAACACGATGATCTCTACACCCTGCGCAAACGCATGGGAATGCTTTTTCAAAGTGGCGCTTTGCTCACAGACATGAGTGTATTTGAAAACGTTGCGTATCCACTGCGCGAGCATACACATTTGCCTGAATCGATGATTCGCACACTGGTGTTGATGAAGCTAGAAGCGGTGGGATTACGCGGAGCGAGAGATTTGATGCCAAATGAATTATCTGGTGGTATGTCGCGGCGCGTTGCCCTTGCAAGAGCGATTGCACTCGATCCGATGATGATACTCTATGACGAGCCATTCACGGGGCAAGACCCTATTTCAATGGGGGCGCTGGTGCATTTGATTAAATCACTCAACACAACGCTAGGGCTCACCAGCATCATCGTGTCACACGATGTGCACGAAACCGCCGCCATTGCAGATTATATTTACGTTCTCTCAGAAGGGAAAGTTATTGGGCAAGGAACACCCAAAGAGATTTTTAATTCCCCCTCGCTTTGGGTACAACAATTCATGAATGGCGCCGCAGATGGCCCTGTTCACTTTCACTATCCTGCAAAGAATTATATGGATGATTTGTTACACGTTGAAAAACCGCTTTTTTCACGTCAACGCCCAACAATTGACAGAAAAACAAAACGTAAACGGTACTCATAATGGAATTTTTTCATTCTTTAGGCGTCAGTACGCGCTCAAGTTTCACAAAACTCGGCCGAGGCAGTTATTTTTTATACCACCTGCTTGCGGGAATTTCAAGCGTCTTGGTTCGTCCCCGTTTGCTACTCAAGCAAATGCACTCTGTTGGCGTCTTATCCTTCTTAATTATCAGTATTTCTGGCTTATTTGTGGGCATGGTACTTGGGCTGCAAGGGTTTTATATTCTCTCACGCTTTGGCGCAGAAGAAACGCTGGGGGTGATGGTTGCGGCTTCGCTTGTTCGAGAACTTGGCCCGGTGGTAACCGCCCTACTCTTTGCTGGTCGCGCGGGTTCTGCGTTAACGGCAGAAATTGGTTTAATGAAAGCAACCGAGCAACTCTCCGGCATGGAGATGATGGCCATTGATCCCATTAAACGCGTCGTTTCACCGCGTTTTTTGGCCGGTTTTTTATCGATGCCACTGCTTGCGGCGTTGTTTAGCTGTATTGGTATTATTGGGGGTCAACTGGTGGGCACGGGCCTGCTAGGTGTTGACGATGGGGCTTATTGGTCACAGATGCAAGCCAATTTGGATTTCCAAGACGACATTATCAACGGCATTATCAAAAGCATCGTCTTTGGATTTGTTTCCTCATGGATTGCGCTCTTTGAGGGCTATGATTGTATTCCAACCGCTGAAGGTGTCAGCCGTGCGACGACACGCACGGTTGTGAACTCAGCATTTAGTATTTTAGGATTGGATTTTATTTTGACCGCGCTTATGTTTGGAGAGAATTAAAGGTATGCCACACAACAAAACTCAAGACACCTTAGTGGGACTCTTTGTTGCCAGCGGGATTGCTAGTTTGTTTTTTCTTGGTTTACACGTTAGTAATTTGAGTTCCTTTTCACATGGTAAAACGTACGAGATTACCGCGCGTTTTTCAAACTCTGGTGGCTTAAAAGTGAAATCCTCTGTGTCAGCGGCGGGCGTGAAAATTGGCAGCGTTAAATCCATTAGTTTTGACCCCAAAACCTATGAATCGGTTGTTAAAATGGATATTGATGCGCAATATAAAACCCTCCCTGATGACAGTTCAGCGAGTATTTTTACCTCAGGTCTTTTAGGTGAGCAATATGTCAGCTTAGATGGTGGCGGCTCGGAGGAGTATTTAAAAAATGGCAGTAAAATTGAGATTACCAATTCAGCGCTCATTTTAGAAAAAGCCTTAGGCCAGTTTTTATTCAAATCCGCTGAAGAAAAAAAAGGCAGCGATGACACTAAAAAAGGCAATAGTAAAAAATGACGCACCGACTCAGTCTGATTTCAAAAGGGAATGGTCGCTGGTTACTTCACGGCGAGCTCACTTTTGCAGGGATTCATCGAAAAATGATTGACTCTCCGCCTTTTTTGCGACAAGGAAAAGAGCAGATTATCCTTGATTTATCACAGGTGACCAGCACCGACAGCGCGGGCCTAGCACTCATGATTGAGTGGATAAAACAAACACGCGCTCATCGATTACGATTACATTTTAAAAATATCCCAAATCAGCTGCTCAATTTAGCCAAACTCACTGGCCTAGATAAAGCGCCTTATTTTTCACTCGAATTACAAAAAAAAAACTAAACTTTATGGATAAACTTATTATCACAGGCGGCACACGTCTTTCTGGCGAAGTGCGTATTTCCGGTGCAAAAAATGCGGCACTCCCTATTTTAGCGGCGACACTGCTCTCTCATGCCCCCGTTAGCGTGGGCAACGTGCCGCATCTGCACGATATCACCACCACCATGGAGCTGCTTGGGCGAATGGGCGTCAAACTCACCGTTGACGAAAAAATGAACATTCAAGTCGATGCCAGCTCCATTAACAGTTTTGTGGCGCCCTACGAGCTTGTTCGCACGATGCGTGCGTCCATTTTAGTTCTTGGACCACTACTTGCCCGTTTTGGTGAAGCGCACGTTTCTTTGCCTGGCGGTTGTGCGATTGGGTCGCGTCCTGTGGATATTCACATCAATGGCTTAATTCAAATGGGTGCGGAGATTACACTCGAAGGCGGTTTTATTCACGCTAAAGCAAAACGTCTAAAAGGCTGTCGTTTAATGCTTGAGCAAATTACGGTAACAGGCACAGAAAACCTGTTAATGGCAGCCGTTTTAGCCGAAGGCACAACCATTATGGAAAACGCCGCAAAAGAGCCTGAAGTGACCGATTTAGCGCATTTTCTCAATGCGATGGGTGCTAAAATTTCAGGCATTGGCACCGATGTGCTTGTCATTGAAGGGGTTGAGCGTCTAGGCGAAACTAGTATTCATTACAATATTTTGCCCGACCGCATTGAATCGGGCACCTATCTCATTGCTGCCGCCATTACGGGAGGCAGCGTTCGTTTAAAAGAGACGTGCCCAGATTTACTTGATGCAGTGCTCGCCAAATTAGTTGAAGCTGGCGCGGATATTCAAACCGGTGAAGATTGGATTTCACTGGATATGCACGGAAAACGCCCTAAAGCTGTTTCACTGCGTTNNGTACCTTACCTTACCCCGCTTTTCCCACCGATATGCAAGCGCAATTTTGCGCATTGAATGCGGTGGCAGAAGGCGTTGGTATTGTCACGGAAACCGTGTTTGAAAATCGTTTTATGCACATTCACGAATTGCAACGCATGGGCGCAGATATTCGCCTTGAATCCAACACCGCTATTTGCACCGGTGTCACTAAATTAACCGGCGCCCCCGTCATGGCAACGGATTTGCGTGCATCAGCGAGCTTGGTGATTGCTGCGCTCGTAGCGGAGGGCGATACAACCGTTGACCGCATTTATCATATCGATCGTGGTTATGATCACATCGAAGAAAAACTCACGCAACTAGGCGCCACCATTCGCCGTGTACCCAAGTGAGCGTTTTAACATGATAACCATTGCCGTTTCTAAAGGTCGTATTTACGAAGAAGCCCTACCACTGCTGGCTAAAATGGGCATTGAACCCATTGATAATCCAGAAACAAGCCGCAAATTAATTTTGCCCACCACGCGTGAGGATGTGCAGTTAATTATTATTCGCGCCACTGATGTGCCTACGTTCGTGGAATACGGTGCGGCCGATTTTGGCATTGCGGGAAAAGATGTTTTGCTTGAGCATGGGTCTGAAAATTTGTATGAACCCATTGATTTAAATATCGCTTGCTGCAAACTCATGACCGCCGCACATAAAGACGCGCCCCCTATTTCAGGGCGTGTTCGTGTGGCGACAAAATATGTCACCATTGCCCAACAATACTTTGCCAGCCTTGGCATTCAGGCGGAAATTATTAAACTTTATGGCTCCATGGAGCTTGCGCCGCTCGTGGGGCTCGCGGACTGCATTGTTGACTTGGTAGATACCGGCAATACACTACGCGCCAATCAACTTGAACCGCGTGAGCTAATTATGCACATCAGCTCTCGTCTTGTGGTCAATAAAGCGGCGATGAAAATGAAAAATGCCGCCGTCGCGGCGCTGCTCACCCAATTTGAACAGACATTGATTGAAAATCACTCTTAAAACACTTTTATTCGTAGCCGACACTCATGAGCCACATTCATATTCAAAAACTCAGCGCCAATGATGCGCAGTTCACCGCCCAATTAACGCAATTATTAGCATGGGATGAAACCGATGATTTGACCATTCATCAACAAGTTCTCGATATTATTAGCCACGTTCGCAAAAAGGGTGACGCGGCGGTGATCGAATACACTAATCGCTTTGATCATTGCGCGATTGCCCATGCCAGTGAATTAGAACTCTCGCCTGCAACGCTAAAAGCCGCCTGGGAGAGCTTGCCCAGTGAGCAAGCGCAGGCACTCGACGCGGCGGCGGCGCGTATTCGTCATTATGCCGAGCATCAAAAAATGACATCATGGCAACACACTGAAGCGGACGGTACGGTTTTAGGGCAAAAAGTCACGCCGCTAGATCGCGTGGGGCTTTATGTCCCAGGTGGCAAAGCGGCTTACCCGTCTTCTGTGCTAATGAATGCGATTCCCGCAAAAGTGGCTGGCGTGCCTGAGTTAATTATGGTGGTGCCAACGCCTCACGGTGAAACCAATGAATTAGTCTTAGCGGCGGCGTATTTATCTGGCGTGGATCGTGTCTTCACTATTGGTGGCGCACAAGCGGTAGCGGCACTGGCCTACGGTACGCAAACCATTCCCGCCGTTGCTAAAATTGTGGGCCCAGGCAATATCTATGTGGCCACGGCTAAAAAATTGGTCTTTGGACAAGTAGGCATTGATATGATTGCAGGGCCTTCGGAAATTTTGGTAATTTGTGACGGTCAAACTCATCCTGATTGGATTGCAATGGATTTGTTTTCACAAGCCGAGCATGATGAAAATGCCCAAGCTATTTTAATCAGTCCTGACGCGGCTTATCTTGAAGCCGTTGAGCAGAGCATCAATACACTGTTGCCCACGATGGAACGCGCTGACATCATTCGTGCCTCGCTCACCACGCGTGGCGCCTTTATTCTCGTTGAAAATTTAGAGCAAGCCGCGCAAGTAGCCAACATTATCGCCCCAGAACATTTGGAATTGTCTGTTGAAGACCCCGAAAGCCTGTGTGAGCATATTCGTCATGCCGGCGCTATTTTTATGGGACGCTACACTGCAGAAGCCCTAGGAGATTATTGCGCCGGCCCAAACCATGTCTTACCAACCGCCAGCACCGCCCGTTTTTCATCACCGCTAGGGGTGTATGATTTTCAAAAACGCTCCAGTTTAATTAACTGCTCGGCAGCGGGTGCAAACACATTGGGAAAAATTGCCTCAATGCTCGCGCGTGGTGAAAGCTTAACGGCACACGCACGCTCTGCGGAGTATCGTTTGCTGTAAATTTTTTTCACGTTCACGAAAAAATCGATAATGTTCCCATTTATCTCTTGAAAAAAACGGTGTACTATCAGCATTCATTTAAAAACAATAATTATTATGAGGGGGATTGATGGGAGAAATCATTGAGATTTTATTTTTCATGTTGGTAATTGCTGGTATCGCTTTTGCGCCATTGGGTTATTTTATTTACCAATACACCAAAGACGGCGCAAAACCGCCTTTTGGCGATTTTGAACACCACGACAATCACGGCCATTCCGCAATTGATGGATATGTTGAAAAAGTTATTGGCATGGTTAAAGGCAAGACCAGTCACCATTGATGGCTTGTTGCTGTGAACAAATTACCCAATAAAACCCAGTAATATTGCTCTATTGCTGGGTTTTTTACGTTTTTGAGCGTTGAAAGCAGAGTCGTTTTTTTAAGGCACGGGAATGCGTTCAAGTAGAATTTTAATCACGTCATCTGTGGTCATGCCTTCTGCTTGTGCTTCGTAAGATAAAATTAACCGATGACGCAGCACATCAAAAGCCATGTCTTGAATATCTTCTGGCGCAACATAATCGCGCTGTGTAAGCCACGCTTTCGCACGAGCGCAACGATCGAGTGCAATGCTTGCTCGTGGACTCGCGCCGTACTGCAACCAATTGCCTAAATCTTCACCGTAAGCTTGAGGCGTGCGGGTAGCCAAAATAATCTGCAACAAATAATCT